>JAILHY010000015.1 GCA_024695575.1 Lachnospiraceae bacterium | reverse complement strand
CCACCGCTTACGAAGACTAAGCGTCGAAAGCGAGAGGCCACGCTTACGGCGAACGCTTCACGACGCATAGTCGCAGTTAGCGGTTAGCTTGCCCGGAGCGAAGGCCGGACCACGAGAAACTTTTTGCAGTTCGTGTGAACGTATTATTCAACTGTTTTTTTGCAGCTTCGGAATCGTCACATTCAACAATGAATCACCCCGACAAACCACAATTTATACGTCGGTTTCGATTACAGTCGACATAGCCCAGGTCGGGATCGGCATGCGATTTTTGTCTTCGTTGGTGAATGCAAAGATCACGTCGTATTTCGGCGCTTTGTTCGGATAGATCCCGTAGCCGTCCGTAAAGTATATGAGGCCCTTTAAGTTCTCAAACTTCTTGTCGGCCACAAGTTCATCCACGTAATCGAAAACCGGTCTGAAGTCCGTGGCGCCAAAGCCTGACATTCTGGCGTTCTTAGCGTACTCTTCCATCTCTGCTGCGCTGGTTATTATGCGGTCTTCTCTCACCTCGTGATCGCATTGGATTATGTGGATATTTATCTTGTGAAAGAAATTCCCTGTGGATGTAAGTATCTCGTAGGTTCGTTCCAGAAATCCCCGCAGCAGCTCTCCCCTGCAGGAAGCGGATGTGTCAAGGACTATCACGAATTCCCTGACCCTCTTAGTTTCCGTGTACTCTAAGGGTTCGATCAAAGGCATGTTTCCGTAATGTGAAAGGCCGTAGGTATAGAAAATAAGATCGAATTCGTCGGGATTAATCCGGATCTCCTCGCCCTGAACGGCGAAACGCCTCAAAAGTTCACCGTAATCGTACCTTGTTTTGGTTGATTCTTCAAGGTTCTCGGTTATAGTCTCTTCGCCGGCGGATTTCTGTGAGAATGACTTAAGCTCGGCCTTCACCCGCTCTGCGATCTTCTTGAAATCTTCTTCGGAGATGATGGTCTCGGGGTCTTCCTTATATTCGACTCTGGGCTTGTGATAATCAAGAGAAAAGAGCCTTAAATACTCTTCGTGAGCCTCATTTGAAATCCCGTTTACCGCAAACTCGCGGTACAGCTTATCAGCCGTGATGCCGGGCACCCATTTTTTTAGCTTCGCTATCCTGATCCTTGCTTCGTCATCGCGTGTGAGGGAAGCGTAAGGAAGCTCCATTGACAGGATCGTATTCTCAACCGCTATATCGCAGGCGATGTTCCAGTATTCCTCGTTGGTCTTATCATATCTGTAAGCGTGCAGGAATATGCCGTGAAAAAGAACATGCAAAAGCAAACGAACCGCGATGTTAGGCTCCTTGAGATAATCGCCGAGAAGCACCGCGGGATCGTAATATAGGACATTTCTGTCACGGACGTAGCCATTGAGCATGGGTTTTTCTACTATTTGCGTTGCCGCAAGGGCCGTGTCGAAAAACCTGAACTGCACGGTGATGGTATCACGTGCGAGTTGCATGACTTTGCGTGACATGTCGGATATGCGTGCGATTTGGGAATTGGGTTCGGTCATAAGATAATATTATGGGAAATGGAGGAGAAAGTAAAGAATGAGGATGTAAATGTACAGTATAGAATGATGCGCTCAAGAGAACAACATAAGAATAATACGCTTCCGAAAACCGGCTAACGTTTTCTCACTTAGTGCCCTGCCACCTGCGAGCAGTGGTGCTTTTGCTCTCCGGTTCGGGCAATGCGTTCGAAAATCGTTCCCGGTGTTTCGTCTGCTTATGTTATCTGTCACCATTCGCGTTCCGGCCGTGCGAACGTATTATTCTTCTACACTGTTTTGGCAGCGTGACATTCAACACTTCTTTTCGAGTCCGCGCGACATTCAATCTGCATTCGCTTTATCGCGTTCAGTTCTGGTTCTGCATCTTCGCCAGTTTCGCAGCCTGATCCGCAGCGATAAGGCTGTCAAGTATTTCATCAAGATCCCCGTCAAGCACACCCTCAAGGTTATGACTCGTAAGCCCGATACGGTGATCCGTAACGCGGCTCTGAGGGAAGTTGTAGGTCCTGATCTTCTCGGAGCGATCTCCGGTTCCGATCTGGCTTCGTCTTAATTCAGCTTCTTCATCATGCTGCTTCTGAAGCTCAAGGTCGTATAACTTGGCACGCAGCAACGCAAAAGCCTTGTCTCTGTTCTGAAGCTGTGATTTCTCGGTCTGTGAATAAACCACTATTCCCGTAGGATAGTGAGTAAGTCTTACTGCGGAGTCTGTGGTGTTGACGCACTGTCCGCCGTTTCCGGATGCACGCATTACGTCAATACGGATATCCTTCTCGTCGATGACAACGTCCACATCCTCAACCTCGGGCATAACAGCCACTGTAACGGTAGATGTGTGGATACGTCCGCCTGATTCGGTCTCAGGCACACGCTGTACACGGTGAACACCGCTTTCATATTTAAGACGTGAATATGCGCCGCTTCCGCTGATCATGAAGTTAACGTCCTTCATGCCGCCGATACCGATCTCATCCACGTTCATAAGCTCTATCTTCCAGTGACGCTTTTCGGCGTAGTGCACGTACATTCTGTAGATCTCAGCAGCAAACAATGCAGCCTCATCTCCGCCTGCACCCGCTCTGATCTCCACGATAACGTTCTTGTCATCGTTGGGATCCTTAGGAAAAAGAAGGATCTTAAGTTCCTCTTCAAGGCGCTCTGTATCAGCCTTGGCATTGGCCAGCTCTTCCTTGAGCATTTCCTTCATGTCTTCGTCGGATTCGACTTCAAGCATGGCAAGGGAATCCTCAATATCCTGCTTTGCCTTTTTATATTTTTTGTAAGCTTCAACAATAGGCGTAAGGTCGCTCTGCTCTTTCATAAGAGCGCGAAACTTCTGCTGGTTGTCGGTTACTCCGGGACTTGCCAGTTCGTTCATTATATCTTCAAAACGAAGAAGCAGATCTTCCAATTTATCAAACATATACTTTCCTCTCTACGGCCATAAAGCGCCGGGCAGGCTGCCGCTTACTTAAGCAAAACGGCATATAACTACTCTATCCAAACCCGCAAGATCTTTGACCACGCGCACATCCTTAAAACCTGAAGTTTCCATGAGTTCACTTACTTCTTTACCCTGAGTGCTTCCGATCTCAAAGAATACATATGCGCCGCGGTTAAGATACTCCGGGCATTCTTTTGCAATTCTCTCGTAAAAATACAGTCCGTTTTCGTGACCGTTAAGTGCAATAAAAGGATCGTGATCCTTGACCTCGGGCTCAAGCTCCTCAATCTCGCATGTCCTTATATAAGGTGGATTTGACACAAGAATGTCAAACTTTCCGCTGATATTTTCAAAAAGGTCGCTCTTTACAAACGAAGCCTCAACTCCAAGATTCCTCGCATTCTCCGAGGCTATCTCAAGGGCCCGCTCGCTTACATCCGCGCCCACACCTTCGCAGTCATTGGAATACTTAAGAAGGCTCAAAAGGATGCAGCCGCTTCCCGTGCACATATCAAGCACCCGCATACCGTCATGGAGTTCCTTAAGGGCACACTCCACCAGAGTTTCCGTATCGGGTCTGGGGATCAGCACATCGGGACTTACCTTGAAATCAAGTCCCATAAAACACTGTATTCCCGTTATATGCTGCAGTGGCTCCCGTTTCTGCCTTCTTGCTATGAGGTCACGGTATTTCTTTTCCTCGGGTTCCGAAACCTCGCTGTCCCCGTGGGCATAAAGGAATCCCGCATCCACATTGCACACATGCTGTAAAAGAAGCCTTGCATCCAGTTTATATTCTTCTATCCCCGCAGCCTTTAACTGCAAAGCTCCCAGGGAATTAAGCTCACTATATGTCATCGTCCGTATTATCCAAAAGAATGGTCTTGGACTCCTCATCCTCAGCTATTACGATGGGAGGAATCTCCTTGGGACGTACCTTATTTGCGGGGATCTCATGGTAATGAGTCTCGCAGAAATCCTTCCAGTCAAACACCGACTCAACCGCAACAATGGCAACCTCAACCATCTCACGGTCGGGCTCCCTGGTGGTTATCTTCTGAAGCAGGAGTCCCGGAATTGACAGAAACTTTGAAAAAGCATTGTCATGGCTTCCCGCAAACCTGATGATCTCATAGGCAATGCCAGCAATCACCGGAACCAGTGCGATACGAAGGAGAACCTTCAAAACCGGAGACTGGATTCTTATAAAGAAGAACAAAAGGACACTGAGCAGGATAACGATGATCATAAAGCTGGTGCCGCAGCGCCTGTGAAGACGTGACGAATGCATTACATTGTCAACGGTAAGATCCTTGCCCCGCTCGATGCAGTTGATGCACTTGTGCTCCGCGCCGTGATACCTGTAAACTCTCTTAATATCCCTGTTAAAGGAAATGAGCAGGACATAGAGTATGAACACACCAAGTCTGATGGCGCCCTCGATAAACGCGGTATAGGTCTCGTTCCTGACATTAACTGACAGGAGCTTAGTCAGATAATAAGGCAAAAGAATAAAAATCCCCACCGCAAGCAGGATCGATATCGTGGTCACAACGCCCGTAAATACCCGCTCGGTGTTGCCTTTGAACACCTTGCTCATGGCCTTGTCAAAACGGGTCTCATTCTCTTCCGTATCCTCATAGAAGCTTGCGGAATAGTTGATTGCCTTAAGACCAAGTCTCAGGGAATCTATAAAATTAAATATCCCGCGAAAGAAGGGAACATTCCGCAAAAAGAAATTCGGAGCGGTCCCCGTAAATTCATCTATGTCGACTTCGATCTCGCCGTCGGGCTTACGCACAGCCACGGCGTATTTGTCTTTGTTCTTCATCATGATGCCTTCCAGTACGGCCTGACCGCCGATACCGGAATTGCACGATCTTCTACGTAAAGCCATTGCTTCATCTCCCGGGTTTTGTTAAAAGAAAAGGTTGAGATATAAATCTCAACCTTATCAAAAAATTCTTATTTACCGGTAACGCCATATTTCTTATTGAACTTCTCGATACGGCCGTCAGCTCTTGCGGTCTTGGTCTGACCAGTGTAAAAAGAATGACACTTGCTGCAAACTTCCACGTGGATCTCTTTCTTGGTAGAACCAACGGTAAATGTGTTGCCGCAGTTGCAGGTTACGGTTGCCTGAAAGTACTCAGGATGGATTCCTTCCTTCATGATTTCACCTCTTCCGATATATGATTATGTGTTTGTGTCTTTCTCATCCCTTACTGTTCATTTCCAACGAACAGCTAGGTTATTGTAGCATATGCTTTGCGATATGGCAAGAGGAAATTTAAGAGTAACAGCAAAAGTCCTATGGCCGAGAGTATCGCACCTTCTTTTAGCCCCGTGGGAACGTACTTAAATTCAATGCTGTGGCTTCCCATGGGCACCACAACTCCCATAAAGCCCGCATCAACCTTGTAGATCTTGGTTTCGGTCCCGTCTACGTAAGCCGTAAATCCTTTTTCATAAGGAACGGAAAAGAAAACAAGATTGTCTTTTGCCATGTCGGCGGTAGCTTTGAAGCCTTTCGTTGAAACCGTAAAGTCCCTGCATGCGCTCTCACGTCTTTGCTTGCAGGCTTCCACGAACTCATTCCCCGCAAGGACTCGCATTTCGCCTAAGGGAGCCATGTACTTTGAAAGCTCCTCTTCATCTTCCGCTTCTATTATAAGAGCATTTACAAGGTTCTTATCCTTCTGCTGCTTGGTAAGCTCGCTGTCTTCGAAATTCCTTCTTAAGAGATATTCGTTAAAAGAAAATCCCATGGGAATGTAATTGGTATTCAGATAAAAAGCAAAACCGTTCGCCGAATGATAAGCTTCCTTATAACCCGGAAGATCCTCTATTTTCTCAAGTCTTCCGATTGTCTCGATTGGTGTCTTGTCATCTTTGATGTAGTATTTTCCGGAAAGGAGCGTTCTGAATCCGACCCTTGTGTAATAAGGATTGCTGGTAACCTTTCTGGGAATCTCGTTCATCGCATAGAAATCCAGGGTTGAATCCGCGATGGTGCTTATAAAGCTTGTAATGCTGTGTCCGCCCCAGATCATGGGATAATTGTACATATCCTCATCGGTCTCGACTCTGTAAAAGCCTTCGTTCTTCGGAAGCGGCGAATAACCCGTAAGTACCTGATCAACGAAGGGATCCTTTCTGTCCTTTTCGATAAGAAGTTCGCCGGTAGTGAGCATTACGGCGCAGGTAAAAAGGCACGCAGCCTCAACCATTATCCGAACGATCATGTCTGAGCACTTGCTTATCTTAATATGATAAAGAACCAGCAGTAAGAACATTACGGTACTGAATACTATCTCGCATACAAGCTGCTCGGGGTTCTTAAGCTTTCCAAGTACCGTCATCTCACCGTTTCCATCCTTGGCAGGAAAGATACTCATTGCAATGATAGCAAGAGTGGCAACGCCCACGAAGATGACACCTATCTGCATAGCCCCGCGATTATCGGCTCTTTCTTCTATCATGCGACCTGTCATGACAGCCATGATAAGGATGGGCATATAATACCAGCGGGCGTAATATTCGCTGTTAAATGCTGAGAAAGCTGCGTTCAGCATGGGAATGAAGGCAAAGAGGAGCATCACCAGGATAAAGACCTTCTCTCTGCGACGTCCCTGCTTGGCGTGAAAGAAAGCAACCACTCCCGAAAGTGAAAACAGCGGAAGGTATCCGCCAAGGCCCGAAACCCTCGCCATATCGGGGTTAAGCATTGAGTTAAGTCCCGAAACATCCGGAAGCATGACAATATTCTTAAAGATTCCAAGCCACAGTACCGAATCCTTGTAAGCTAAGAGATCATAACCGTTAAGTGTATCCGAAATTCTCGAATTTCCAATCGTATAGGCTATACCCGGGATAAAGAATATGCAACCCAGCAGTACACCCGTAAGCCCGGTGTACAGAGCCCGCAACAGTCTTAAAAGCGTCTTTCTGTAATCTCTTTCGAAGATCACATAGCGAATCACGAAATAGATCACCAGGAAGACCACTCCTCCGAAAAAGAAATAATAGTTGATGATAAGCATAAGGGCCGTCATCAGTGCAAAGCCGCTTCTTTTGCCATCCTCGATCATGCGTTCAAAGAGGATGAGCCAGAAGGGGAAGAATGCAATAAAATCGTGGAAGTGGTTGTATACAAGCACCGCTCCGTTAAATCCGGAAAAAGCAAACAAAAGCGCTGCCGCAAAGGCTCCCGTCTCAGTCTTTAAGTATCTGCCTGCGAAAAGATATGCTCCAAGGGCCATTACCGCATACTTAAGTGCCGTGATCCAGGGCATCATGTAAGGTATCCACGCCGTGGGGAATGGTATGGTCAGCCAGAAGAAGGGGCTTCCCAGAAGGTAGAATGAATAGCATCCCGCCAGGCTTCCTCCAAGGTCCGTGGACCAGTCGTAAAAAAAATTGCCCTGCCTGATAGCGTCGTGAACATGCATATAGAAAGGTATCTGCTGCACGTTAAAGTCGCCGTAATATATCCAGGTTCCTTTGGTAAAGAAAAGGTGGGGAATGACCGAAATTGCAAATATTGCAAAAGAAATAAGAAAGATCTTAAGTTTTTTGTTGGTTATAAGTTTTGTATTCATAAAAAAAAGATATCATAAATCCTGAAAAATTCAAGAGTTATGATATCTTAACAATAGCTGTTGAACATCATGCCCGTGTAGGCACTAGTTACGTAAGGTGTTGCAAAATTGTGACCCGGGTTCTTGTAGGCTACTATGGTGCGATCCGCATAGTGCATGGGGTTAAGGGCCACCTGATCGGTCTTGCGAACCATGGCTGCAGCGAAATTCCTGATACCGGAAACGCTTTCTTCTACACCCTTACTTGCTATCTCGCTTACAAGCTCGTCCTTGTCAAGTTCTATGTGGCCGTCCTCTCTTAAATGAAGGCCTGCCGATTCAAGCTCCTCCTGATGGAGTGAAGCTATGGCGTACATCTCACGTACCAGACGCCCCGACTTGGGATGATTGGTGGTGTAGGAATCCGCCGTGTCTATAAATCCGTTGTAACCGTCTATGAACGAAGAAATATTGTCAACTACCGATTCAAGATCCGCATGAACATTGATGCTTGCGGTCTCACCCTCTCCACCTACGGAGTTAAGAGTTATCTCGTACAGCTTCTCAACCGTGAAGGTGTTGCCCTGAGCTTCTTTTTCCATGCCGTTGATGGTGAAACGGGAATTGGAAGCCTCCTGCTCGATCTTGTTTAATCCAAAGTATGCAACCGAACCCTGTGTACGGCTGGTGTTCTCATCGGAAACGTTGAACATGTGGCCGCCGTTACGGGGTGTTCCGGTATTCTCGGATTCGATAAGGAGCGCGGAATTACCCTTGCCGTCCTCTTCCACCGAAGCCTTGAGTCCGATGTTGGCATTGGAGATAAGGCGCGCCAGCTTGTCCTGAATATCCTTGTTGGTGTCGCCTTCAGCTATATTGTACTGGAACTCGTAACTGAGTCCGTTGATTCCTACGTCGAATGAATAGGTGTCCGCGGGCAGATACATGGAATCCGAAGGGATCATGGTGCCCCGGTTTAACTGTGTGGTTGCGAGCTTGTTAACACCCAAGGTAAAAGAAGGTGCGGAACCGGCAGCATCGTCATCGCCGATATATACGGCCTTCGCCAGGTCCTCGTTGGATGAATAAGCAACCTTCTTATTAAGAAGCTCGTCCTCTGAAAGGCCGCCAAGACTTGCAATGGTATTGTGGAACGCACGTGCATTCTCCTTGATACCTACAGCATACTCCTTGGTCTCCTGGGATTTATCCACGATAAACAGGGGAGCTTCCTTATTCATATTGACAATGGAATTGTATACGCCACGAAGCTCGCTTTTCTTGTGCGTGTCGAATCTGGAATCCGACTTGGGCGCATAGGTAGTCAGATAATAATTGTAGACGTTATTGATCGCTGCAAAGTTTGCTGCCATAAGCTCCTCCTTTCTTCCGTGATAGGTGTGCAAAATCCGTTTGCGCGCCGGGCATAAACCTCAGGTCTGTCTTTAGAACTAATGTTCTATGTATCCATACACTTTCAGACAGTGACCCTATTTTTGTTTACACTATATCACAGCTTAAAGGAGGAAGCAAGAATTGTCGCTAAAGTTCTACAATTGCGTCAATTTTATCGTGTTTTTCATTACACGATTATTCATTATGGCCGAAAGATCTTCTTATTTGTTTGCTTCTTTGGTTACGTTCTTAATGGCTTCCTTAACGGGAGGCAACAGCAAAACGATAACGGTAAGCACGCCCTCGAGGCCTATGTATATGATGTTGTATACAAGAGGATATACCGCCGTAAGACTCTTTGGGAAAGTATCGGGCATGTATTCCATCCAGTAAAGATATCCGCCTATGGAATGCAGGATCCAGCGTGCCGCTATGCTCACAAGGTACCCGATGAGAAGACCGTTTTTCTTTTTCCTGAAGAAGCCTGAAAGACCCAGTGCGGTAAAAGCAAGGAAATAGTCAAACATTACCTGCCAGAAGGAGAGGATGTAGCCGCCTCCGCCCTGAACAAACTGCAGGATGCTGTAGGCAAACGCAGCGGTAAGACCGATCTTGGGGCCATACCAGTAACCGATAAGGACTACGATAAGCATGGAGCAAAGCGTAACCGAGCCGCCCCAGGGGCTGCGCCAGAGTTTGATGTAGGAAAGTGCAAAGGCGAGCGCCAGTGCCATGCCCGTGAATGCGAGCTGGTTTACGGAAAAGACGGGCTTGTTCTCTTTCTTTCTTGCAAGAGACAGTGCCGCAACGACCACAAGAAGGATCATGATCACAAGAAAGATCTTGAATCCCAAGTCCGTGAGAGAGTAAAATCCCTCCCCCTGTTCAAAAATTTTGTTCATAAAAAAACCTCCGTTTAGTATTATTAACTAAAAGAAGGCAACCGCAGTAAAACACGCTATATACGTGTATCGCTTCCTTACGCCGGCATTATCCGGTTCAAGTGATGAGGGTCAAGAAGGAATCTCACGTGCGATCCTTCAATCTCAGCAGTTGCTCCCCTAGCTTTAACAAATATAATCCTATGAAATTGATATGTCAAGCCACTCTGTGAGCGAAAACCCTGATGGATTCCGGTATGCTCTGGTGCTTGATGGCAGTGGCGTCAAAAGAAAATGTCTTAAACGCAAACTGCATGATGGGTCCCTGAAATGCTGCGCAGAGGATGGTTCCGATACCTACGGGGCCTCCGAGGAGGAAACCTGTGAGGGTGGCTGCACTTAAAAGTCCGATACTAACTACCCCGATGGGGATCCTGGGCATTCTCTTTGAAAGTCCCACAAGAAGGGTGTCTCTGGGGCCGCATCCAAGAGATGCTTTCATATATAATAACTGCGTGTATCCAAGAACAAACAGTCCCGCAAAGAGTGTCAGTATGCTCAAGGGAATGTTGTCAGTCTCGGGCACGGGATCGATATAGTTAAAGAAGTCAACCGACTTGCCCACCACGATTGAATCGATGATCATCGCAAGCCCTATGGGTTCCTTTAACACCACATCTATTATAAGTATGATTAGCGCTACCGTAATGGAAGCCGTTCCGTACAGGATGCCGAAGGTCTTTGAAAGGCCAAGGTTAAATACATCCCAGGGCGCCGCGCCGATGCCTGCCTTCATGGTAAGGTAGATACCGAATCCGTTAACAAACAGCGCAACGGCCGCCATTAAAAAGTTTATGACTATGTCCCCGCCGGTTCTGTTCTGGGACAGTTTACTGAAATTTACGTGAGTCATTTCCAATTCCTTTCTTTCACACCGGGACATTATACACCCGGTGCAAAAGAAAAAACAATTAAATCTTTATTATCTTTTTGCCATTGTATCTTCGATCTCTTCGATGGTCCTGGGGGTTTTGGCGCTTAAGTTTACACAGCCGTCCTCGGTGACAAGACAGTTGTCTTCAAGCCTGAATCCGATGCCCCATTCTTCGTGATATATACCGATATCCACGCAGAATACCATACCCGGAGCGATGATCTTTGGAGTCTTTACCACATCGTGAACGTCGTAACCCACGTGATGAGCACCTGCGTGCCACATATAGGTTCCGATGTCCTTAACGTCCTTTAAGACTCCGGCTTCTTTTAACTGCTCTGCGTTAAATTCTCTGTTGATCCTGTCAACGTCCGCCATCTTCATTCCGGGCTTCACCATTCCGAACATGTGCTCAGAAGTGTTAAAGGCGCAGGTATAAAGAAGCTTCTGTCTGTCGGTGAACTTGCCGTTTGCGGGATAACCTCTGGAAACATCGCACATGAGGCCGTCATACATGGCTCCCACGTCGTTTAGGATCATGTCTCCGTCGTGGATCATTCCCTTGTAATCGTAATAGTGGATGCAGAAATTGTTCTCACCCGAAGATATAATGGAAGGAAAAGCAGGTCCTTCCGTGCCATACTGTGCAAGAGCGTAGTCCCATTCAGCCTTTAACTGGTATTCAAACATACCGGGGCGCACAGTCTTCATCATGGCGGTAATGCCCGCCTTGGTAATTACATGTGCCTTCTTCATGGCTTCGATCTCGCAGGGCTGCTTGATGGTGCGAAGTACCTTGATATGCTCATGGGCATCAAGGCGCCTTAAGTGGGGATATTTCTCTCCTATTACTTTACTGAAACGATAGGTGATGTCGTCTGGTTCATCGGGTGACATCTTGTCGTAATCAAGATAGATGTTGGCGTAATTACCGCTCATTATCATGCGGTGAAGATCGTCTTCGAAATTAGCGCGGAATCTTACATCCTCGATACCCGAAAGTTCCGTTGTATCATGGGGATTGATGCGCTTTCCCGTCCATCTTTCCGCCAGCATATCGGGAGGAAGGATGTAGACCATCTCCTTATAGTCGTTTCCGTTCTTTTGCATGAGGAGCACGAATTCCTTACTGTCAAGCCCCGTCAGGTAAAAGAAATCCCTGTGGGTATAGAAAAGGTAGTTCTCGTCTCCCGTTTTTCTTTTTACGTCCCCCGAGAAAATTACAAATAACGAGTTTTCCTCAAGGCGTTTTGCAAGATTTGCTCTGTTTCCTGCGTGAAATTCCCTGTTCATTTCTAATGTATTATCTCCTTTGTACCCAGACCCTCATTTCGCCCTCGCCGCGATTATTCCATGCGTAATAGGGCACAAATTTAAGCTCCGGATGTTCATATTCTCTGGCTCCGGCAGGTCTGTACAATCTGTCGTCGTCCCTTGTGATCTCTCTGTAGCCGTCAGCATAAAGAGCATCGATGCCACCAAGCTCAGATTCCTTGCGCACGCCGAATACGGTGTCGGTGTCTATGCTAAGGAGGTGAAGGTCCTTGCCGTTATCAGCTTCCTCAAGACAGTAAACCACGGGGCCACGCATTACAGCCACTTTGCCGTAATCTGCTCTTACTTTCGAATCTGCTTCGATTACCTTGGCTTCCATGGAAAGGGTCAGTTTCAGCACATCGCCCTTCTTAAAGGTACGGCTGATGGTAAGATATCCGTCTTTAAGGTCGGAATTAAGCTTCTCTCCGTTAAACTCAGCCTCGAATCTGTCACACCAGGAAGGGATCCTTATGCCGTAGGTAAATGCGGTCTCCTTCTCGGGATCGATCTTAACTTCGATGTCGCCGTCCCAGGGGTAATTGCCGGTTACGATTACTTTTACATTGGTACCTGCGATCTCGGACTCAGTCTCCGAGCCTACGGGCAGGTGTGTATAGAAAGCAGCGCCGTTCACGGAAGAAAGGTAGCTTCCAAGATCAGCCATTATACGGGCGATATTGGGAGGACAGCAAGCGCAGCCAAACCATTTCTGGCGCTCTGTCTTAACGTGACGGAACCTTGCATCCATCTTATCCTTGTAAGGAACCACCTCTAAGGGATTTACGTAAAAGAATCTGGTTCCGTCAAGCGAAATGCCGCTCAAAATGCCGTTATACAGCACTTTTTCAAGAACATCGGCGTACTCGCGCTTAGGGCGGATACCAAGCATTCTTTTGGCAAAGAAAGCAAGGCCGATGGCCGCGCAGGTCTCTCCGTACACCGCATCGTTGGGAAGATCATAGTCAAAAGTAAATGCTTCGCCCACATGGGATGAACCGATTGAGCCGGTAATGTACATCTGGCGTGTGGTTATGTCTTTCCAGAGTCTCTCGCAGGCTGCGAAGAGCTCCTCATCCTCAGTGATCTTGGCAACGTCTGCCATTGCTGTATAGAGATAAACTGCTCTAACCGCATGTCCGATGGCAACATCCTGCTCTCTTACGGGCTTGTGAGCCTGATGATAAGCAAGATCTTCCTTGGAAGGAACCTTTACGCCGCGCTCCTTGCATTCTTCCGCAAAGTAATTGGGCTCGGTTCCGCGGGCATCTATAAAGTACTTGGCAAGGTTAAGATATTTCTTTTCCTTTGTTACACGGTAAAGCTTTACAAGGGCAAGTTCAGCCTCCTCATGTCCGGGATAACCGTGCTTTTTATCGGATTCAGGGCCGAATACCCTGTCGATGTAGTCGGCGTATTTTTTCATGGCATTAAGGAGTTTATCCTTACCCGTAGCCTCGTAGTAGGCAACAGCCGCTTCAAGCATATGTCCGAAGCAGTAAAGCTCGTGATTGTCCTTAAGGTTGGTCCACTTCTTGTCAATTCCGTTTATTATATAGAAGGTATCGAGATATCCGTCCTCCTGCTGGGCAGCGCAGACAAGATCGATAACTTCGTCCGCAGTCTTTTCGATCTCCGCGTCCTTGTGCCAGGTAAGGGTATAGGCAATGGCCTCAAGCCACTTGGCGATATCGCTGTCCTGGAATACGAATCCCTTGAATCCGCCCTCGCCCGTATCAACGGCTTCGGCGCCTTCGGTCCTGGTGGTCCCCTTTCCGGTCTTTCCCACAAGCCCGTTCTTTGTAAGGTCTGCCGCGATCTTAAAATTGGCAACCGCGTGGCTGGTGGTCGCACCTTCGATCCTGTCGTTCAAAGCTTCCCACTCATAAGGAAGCACCTTGGTACGAACAACTTCCATCCTGTTCTGCCAGAAAGGATCGGTTATCTTAACCTTGGAAATATCAGGCTCGTTTGAAAACAATTCTTTGTCCATCATATGAATAACTCTCCTCAAAATCTTTGAAAGCTCCGTCGCCGGAAACTTCGATTGTGACTTTACTTTCGCCCAAAGCCGGATCCATACTCTCAGCAGGGATGATTATGGTTTCAAAATTTCTGCCGATAACAATGGGTTCATCCGCCCTAAAGCGACCGTTTTCTATTATAACATGAAGCCTGCCCTCGGGAATTATCACATGGAAACGCCTGCCGATGCCGTCCTCCGAAATTAGTTCGTAACCGCTCTCCGTTTCCGCAAGACTTCCTCCGTAGGCACAGAATCCAAACACCGGATCCTCCGCAAAGATCGTACAGGCCCCTCTCAAAGCTCCGCAGAATCCAAGATCGATCTCGCAGGAATAATACCACGCTCCCGATGAGTGTGGCTGTTGCAGCCAGGTCTCGCCGTAGGGAAGGGGTTCGAATCCGCCGCTTGCCGCGCCGTCATTTTCTTTTCCCGGGAAAAAGAAACCGTAATCGCTCCCTGCGGTTCCGCTGTTAAGAAGTGCCCAGGAACTAAGGAGCGAACCGTACCCGAGTCTAAGCAGCGGGAAGGGATCCTCCGCGAAATAAAGTGCGTAATCAAGCAAAGCCCATCCACCCATCTGAGACATGTAGCTGAGGGTGTAGTGATGGTTGTTTCCTCTGTAATCAGAGCCGTACCAGAAATACGCAGGCTCAAGGTAACCTCTGCAGGCCACGTTACAGCTTATCTGGTTTTCAAGAAATGCCCTGGCATCCGAATAAGCTATCTGTGGATTAAAGCGGTCTTCACGTTTCTTTAGTTCCGCTATCTCAAGTGCAGTGCGGGCAAGAGCGTGAGTCGACTCAAATCCCGTAGTATCAAAAGGGTATTCGGAGCCAAACAGGTCTCTGCTCTTTGATACAAAGAACTTAACCTTTCTATTCCAGTGTCTCTCAAGGCGTCTTGCTTCGGCTGTAAAGCCTTCTTTCTTTAAAGCCTCGATGATCTTCGGGATCACCAGCTCATTGTAAAGACCCGTTTCGTAAGCGGACCACTCCTCAAGTTCAAGAGGGATGGTAAACATTGCAACCGCGGTCCTGAATGCTCTCTCAAGGTATTCTTCCGCCGTGAGTTTAGTGCGGATATTTGAATACCTCTTTGCAATTGTGTACATATTATAGTACATGATCGCAATGTGGGGATAATCGTAAATGCGCCACAGGTGCTCTCTTCCGCCGTTTCCGGGGTCATCGGAATTACGGTTCTTGTTCCAGTCCGGAATACCGTATATGCCGTAGGGATAGTTTTCCTCCTCAGTGCACTGGAGTCCGCCCCACACGAATTTATCGATATAGTGATCAAGTACATCAACCTCTGACTGAACCGGATATTCGGAAAGCTTACCCGAAAGAAAGGCAGGCTTTGAAAGCCCGGGATCATCACAGGTAACCTCGTATATTCTCCAGCCCTTTATCTTATCGTAATTGTCAGGGCCAAGCTCCACGCCTGTTTCATTGTTCCATTCGGCAAGGAGTCCGTCATACCAGAGATTCTCATTACATACCGCATGCTTTGCTATGAAGGCTCCGCGCTTTTCTATCATGGTGCGGATGCTTTCCGTTACAAAGAATTCAGTCCTTACGAACTTATCCTCTCCGTATCGGATGTCAACATAGTTTTCACCCGATCTCGAAAAAGAAAGCTCATAAACTGCCGTATCGCCGTTACTTACGGGAAGCCATTCCGTGTCACCCGGGAACTCCGGCTCCAGGCGTACCTGTCCGTTAAATCGTACAGCAATTTTTACTTTGGAATCTGCAGGAACGGTGTATCCCGGTATTGCCATGATGTCAGGGATGTTGTTTGCAACAAGTCTGTCCCTGGCGTCTTCGTAATCGGTTGCCCATTCGTAGGCAAAGCCCACCGTAGTTTCTTCGTCCGGCTCAAGGGTAAGATCCGATGAACCTATCCTTTCTTTGAAGCCGTGAGACCTAGCCTCGCCTGCTTCGTGCCGGCTGTATTCATATACAAATATGCGGTTTCTGTACTTATTCTCTTCCGTAGGAAGATCAAGGTCCGCACCCTGGTCAAAGAACTCCCACTTGCCAAGGGGCATTACCAGTAGATATGCACCTTTACCGTCACATCTTGTGATAAGGGAGTGAGAGCCGTGCCCACCCGTGAAGTTGTGGGCAATAACCTTCTCCGCCGCCGAATCTCCCCATTCAAAGGAAGAATTAGGGGAGATTGAAAGTGCCGCGTCAAGGATTCTGACAGGCTTTTGTGCCTCGTTCTTTATGCTGTAGGTCTGAGTAAGCCTGTTGTGAAGTACCTCAATGCGGGAAGTCACGGTCAACAGGCTCCGGTCGTCCTTAACGTTCCATTCGTAACAAAGGCCGTTTCCGCTCTTTGCAGGCTCAGCATCGGTGTAGCCCTCAGTTCGGTTACACTTCCAGATCACGGGAGCCTCGCCTTTTTCTTTTTCATATGTAAGGATCAGTTCTCCGAACAGTGTATCCGGAAGCACGAATTCGCTTTCTTTTGCCACGCGGCTGTGCCTTAAGGAAACTATGGCGCCGCGGGATACCTCCGCATTAAAGCTGTCCGAAGTAAGGAAATAACGATCTTCCGCCATAGATTACCCCTTTACCGCGCCGATAGTGATACCGCCGACGAAATATTTCTGGAAGAAAGGATATACGCACAGGATGGGAAGTGAAACCACCATGGTTGTAGCCGCTCTGATACTTGTGGTTGTCAGGTTCTTCATTGCTTCGTACATCTTCTGCTCAGCCTGAAGCTTAGCCGCCTGCTCCGCCTGAAGAAGGATCTTGCGAAGATAAACCTGAAGGGTATCCCACTTACCGCTTGAGTTATAAAGCAAAACATCGAACCAGGAATTCCAGTGTCCAACCGCAATCATGACTGCAAGAGCCGCAAATACAGGCTTACAGAGAGGGATGATTATCTTAAAGTAGATCTTCATCTCGGAAGCTCCGTCAATACGAGCCGACTCGGGGAGCGAATCGGGAAGCCCCTGAATGTAGGATCCGATAAGGAGCATGTTGTAAGCTCCAAAGAGTCCCGGAAGCCAGTAAACCGTAAAGGTTTCCATGAGACCCAGGTTAGTATAAAGAAGGTAGGTCGGAATAAGACCGCCGCTGAAATACATGGTTATGATGAAGATGATCCTCATGAACTTGCGTCCCATGAAAGCTCTGATGGTGGTAACGTAAGCAAGAAGTCCCGTGCAGAAAAGGCTTGAAACGGTCGCCACCACGCAGCGCATTACAGAGATAAGAGCTCCTTTTGCAAGATTCTGTCTCTGGAAAACGTACTGATAGTTTTCAAGGGTGAACTTTCTGGGCCAGAAATAAAGGTTTCCGTACATGGTATCCACGCCTTCGTTGAAGGAGACAACCAGCTGATTCCAGAAAGGATAGATCATGATAAACGCAAACACGATCATGAATATGAAGTTGACCCAGTCAAATATCCGCGAGCCCAGGCTCTTTTTATAAAACGTTTTAGGTCCGAACATATCTCAAATCCTCCTTAAAACAGCTGCATGTCGGTAAACTTCTTGGAAAGCTTGTTGGCAATGATTACAAGACCGAAGCCGAATACCGATTTCATAAGACCTACCGCTGTTGCAAAAGAATAGTTTCCCATCTGAACACCGTATCGATATACGTAGGTATCGATAACCTCATAAGTTTCCTGAGTCATGGTATTACCAAGCAGGAGCTGCTGCTCAAATCCTGCGGAAAGAATATTTCCTATACCCAGGATGAAAAGAAGGATGATGGTGTTGGCGATGCCGGGAAGGGTGATATGCCATGCCTTACCGAATCTTCCGAGGCCATCCACGCTTCCTGCGTCATAGAGTTCGCCGTCCACTCCCGCTATGGCCGAGATATAGATAATGGCTGACCAGCCCATTCCTTTCCATATGTTGGCGGATGTGATGAGCCCCCAGAACAGTTCAGCCTTATTTAAGAAGGGGATTGCTTCTTTTACAAGTCCCAGTTTAAGGAGAACCTCGTTAAGGATTCCGTCTGCTCCAAGGAGTGTGAACATTAAGCTGGCCACAACTACCCAGGATACGAAGTGAGGCATGTAGGATACTGTCTGAATGAACCTTTTAAAGAAGCCGTTTCGAAGCTCATTTAAAAGAAGGGCAAATACTATGGGAACCGCAAAGCCTATGGTCAGGTTAAGAGTACTGATGGCAAGGGTGTTCCTCATTATCTGCCAGACATCCGGGAGGCTGAAGAAACGTTTAAAGTACTTAAGCCCCACGAAGGCCGAATTTCCGATTGTTTTACCGGGAGTATAGGAGAAAAAAGCGATCCAGTTCCCGAGCATGGGGATATAGCAAAAGATTATTACCCAGATCAGGGCGACAAGGCAGATAAGCCAGAGTTCCTTCTGTATCCAGAAGCTTTTGAGAAGATCCTTAAAGGTCTTCTTTTTCGGTTTATACTTCTGTATTTGATCCGATTTTTTCAACATTTTCTCTCCCTTTAATAATCCGGAGCCATCAAAGTGGAGGCCCCTGACAGCTCCGGAAGTAACAGATTATTGCTTAATATCTTTATTTACCTTCGTAAGAAGCAAGGTTTGCTTTGTAGCTTTCAGCGTAGTACTTTTCAAGATCTGCAAGGCCAAGCGCGTTCATTGCCGACTTAGCGCTTTCGAATGCCGCTTCACATGCTTCCTCTGAATCAGCGGCGATCATCTTAGCCCATTCCTGCCAGATCTTATCCTCGATGGTCTGCTTGGTAACAGTGATCTCATCATCGGGATTGAAGGTGGTGGTGTAAAGCGTTGTATCAAGTGCAGGTGCGGTGTAGTACTGCCAGCAGATGTTTACGCCTTCGTTGGAGAATGCTCCGGTTGCGGGATCTACAGGCCAGTAATCGTAGAAGGATACGCGGTTGATTCTGGGATCGATATGTGAGAAATCACTGCGTCCGTCTGACTTAAGCCAGTTAAGGTTGGTAGCGATGGCATAAAGTTCACCGCCGTTTGCTTCTTTGATTGCGTGATATGTGGTTTCTTTGATATCTACGTCAAGGATTGCATCGTTAACTACCCATGTTCCGTCGTCGGCGATGTGCCATACGTTGTTCTCGGAGGGAGCGCCCCATCCTACGATGTAGTTACCAAGCTCGCTGTTTTCCCAGTTGATCCAGCGGATTACAGCTTCGGGATCTTTACATTTGTCGGTGATGATTGCTCTTGTGGTTCCGATATAGTTGGAAGTAAGAAGTGAAGTTTCATCCATCTTAACGCCGTCGCCATGAACTGATACGTTCATGAAACGCTTCTTAACGTCGTAAGCATCGCCTTCGCTTACTGCCCATGCCTGATGTCCGCCTGTCCATGCATACCACCAGGTTCCAAGGTTACCAAGGAGCTGTCCGTTGGTCATCATGGTGGTGTACTCTTCGTAACCGTTTGAAAGGAAGTCAGGATCGATAAGGCCTTCTCTCCAGCACTTATTGATGAACTTGGCAACCTTTAAGCCTTCCTCGGTGTTAAGCCAGTGTGTAAAGCTTCCGTCAGCGTTCTTTTTATAGCCGCTTACAAATCCGTACGCTCCAAGAGGTGCATTTAAGAAGTTCTTACCTGCCTTGTCTGCGCTTGAGAAAGCGTAGGTCTTCTGTCCCGCATCGTTGGTGGGATGGTTAGCAAGGATTCTCTTCATTGCATCGTAGTACTCGTCAAGAGTCTCATAGATCTTGGAATCGCCAAGCTCAAGCCAGTAATCGTAACGTGCGCCGAAGTCAAGTCCTGCAACGTTAGGGTTCTCGCCCCAGTACTGAGCAAGCTTGTAAACTCTGCCGTCATCGTTTCTTAACATGTTGTAGTAATTACCCATACGTCTGGTGATGTTGCCGCCAAACTTCTCAACATAATCCGTAATGTCGAGAGCCTTACCCTGAGCGATGAACTTGTTGGCCATATCATCGGACATCCAGGTGATAACTTCGGGATAATCGCCGCTTGCAAGCATAAGGTTCAGCTTTTCGTCCATATCAACGGAATAGTACTGCCAGTTGATCTTAACGTTCATGTTGTCAAGGAGCCACTTGTCATAGGTGGCCTTGCCGCCTTTTTCATCTCTTAAGAACTCGTCCATGTCACCGTAGCCGGCATAAACGTTGATCTCAAGTGTTTCTTTGGGCTTAACCCATCCGAATTCATTGGCTTCGCCTTCGAATCCGAGCTTTGATTCGATAAGTGCAGAGCCGCTCTTACTTCCGCTCCCTTTCTTTTCGCCACAGCCCGCAAGACAGGAAACTGCCATAACCGCTGCAAGTGTCAGAGCGAAAACTTTGGACATTGCCTTTTTCATGTTTGTAACCCTCCTCTTTTGTTTATGAAACTGTATTCTTTGTAACTGAATCCCTGAGCACCATGTCGCAGGGAAGTATTACCTTTCTGTCCGCGATCTCCGCGGGGCAGGTGCAGATCTCATGGATCATCCTGGCTGAAAGATATCCCATATCCTCAACCGGAACCGATACCGACGAAATCTTGGGCTTGGCAAACCCGCAGATCTCAATGTCGTCAAATCCCACTATGGAAAGCTCCTCGGGAACCTTGATCCCAAGTCTCTCCGCCGCTTCCAAAACTCCCATTGCCATGTAATCGTTGAGAGCAAATACCGCGGTTGGTCTGTCTTTATTGGAAAGAAGCTTCATTGCTCCTTCAAATCCCGTTCTGAAACTCCAGTCCCCGGTCTTAACATAGGAAAGATCAAGAGGGATCCGGTTCTCCATTAATGCCATCTGGTATCCGAGGAAACGTTCATTTGAGGGGTTTGACATCTCGGGGCCCCTTATGAGTCCGATCTTCCGGTGGCCGTTTTCGATAAGGTACTGTGTTACTTTGTAGGCGCTCTTTACATTATCGTAAAGAACCATGTAATCGTCCTTTGAATCGGTGAAGCAGTAGGTATAAACAATGGGCTTGGTGGTTTCAACGATTCCCGATATATCACGGTCGTGGCAGCCTATGTATATGATTCCGTCCACATGATATCCAAGAAGGAAATCGATCTGTTTGTTTATCTCCGCCTTGTATACGGGAGTGTTCTCGTAGTGGCTTCCGATCTTTTCCTTGAGTCTTGTGTCGCTTAAGACTACGTGGTAGTCATTCTCCTCTGCGAACTTGTATACCCCCTGGATAATGCTGGAAGTAAATATAAAAGAAATGTCTTCCGTCAGTATACCTATCAGCTTGGTCCGCCCCGTCCTTAAGGACTGCGCTCTCTTGTCGGGCTGGTAGTTTCCTTCTTCCGCTATCTTAAGGATCTTTGCCTTAACGGCGTCACTTACCTTGTCCGAATCGTGAAGCGCATAGGAGACAGTTGCGATTGATACACCTGCGATTTTGGCTATTTCTTTGAGTGTCATGTTTCGGTTAAACCTTTCACTTGAAGGGTAAAAAAAATATTGTACAGGTTTCGGGGTTGTTTCGATATTTCTTTGTTTACATTTACTAATTATAGATACCCGTTTTCGATATGTCAATCACATTTTACACATTGGAGGCAAATTTAATTATTGATTTTTGGACTGAATACTATTAGAATGTGCAATATAGATTTTTAAATTGTTTAAACCTTTAACTGTTGAGTTAAGGAGGCTCCCATGGCTTTTCGCGAACAGATATTGAAATATGACTTCGAACAGGTAAACAGCACCATAGTGGCTGATGCTTCGGGCCACGGCCAGGCCGGTGTCATCAGGAATTTTGACAAGGGCGGTGCCACGGTTTCGGATGAGTCGGTATTCGGAATAGAGTCCTCGGTCCTTCACCTTCCCGGTGGCAAAGACGGAGGTTATCTTCAGTTTCCAAACGGAATTTTAAAGGGTTCCGACGCCTGCACCTTTTCAATATTCTTTAAATGTAACGGCTGTCCCGGAAGGAGCGTTCTTTTTTCAGTCGGCGAGGATAACCTGTTTTCAGTTTATCTTGATCCTTTAAGTGAAAGTTCCTATAACTGTATCGTGATGGCAACCGCAGGCGGACTCAGCCAGGCCGCTCTCTCGGAGCCCTTACTTTTAAACATCGGCGAATGGTACTGCCTTGCGGTTTCTTTTGATACCGCCGAAAAAGAAAACAGACTTACCGTATATATAAACGGAATGAATCGTACTTCTTTTACGCAAAAGAAGGTAACCTGCCTGTCCGTAGGAGATTCCGGTGAAGGCTTCATTGGATACGGGCCCATTTCGCCTCTTTGTCTGCAGGCGGATGTTACTTCCGTAACGCTTTCTTCGGGAGTACTTTCCGATAGTGAAATTGCGTCCTTTTTCACGGTCTCCGACGAGGAACGCGTTGAATTTGATGTTAAAGAACTGGATTATTTAACAGATCTTACCGTCGAGGAGGACGTTAAGCTTCCGGAATCCGGTGCTTACGGAACGGTCTACTCCTGGTCTTCCTCAGATGATTCGGTCTTAACCCCCGCAGGACATGTAACAAGGCCTGCACCGTCTGGCAGTGCTGCTTCCGTCACTCTTTCTCTTGAAGCAGCCTACGGCACCTGCACCCTCGGATACGACTATAATATCACCGTTAAGCCTCTTCCCACTGTCGGTGAGCGGCTCGAGGTCGGTTTACATAATATCATCCTTCCTGAAAGCGAACCTGTTGTGACAGATCTTTCTCTGCCGGATAAACTTTCTTTTGGCCCTGCCATCTCATGGGAAAGTTCCGACCCTTCTGTCCTTGATGCTTCAGGTAAAGTTAATCGCCCCGCTCCGGATGAAAACGGCCGTCCCGTGGATGCAACCGTTACTCTCACCGCCCATGCTGCTTTTGAAGGTGAAGAGCGGACACGCAGCTTTAAAATATTCGTTCCCGGCGTAAGGAAGGCTTTCAGCCACGCACAGGAACATACAGGAAATACAGTTGATTACTCCTACACTCCCCGCATCAAACGTCCCGCAAGACACCCGGGGCTTGATAAGGTTACCCTTAAGAACGCGGGTATCTACACCGCAAACAGGGATCGCTGCCTTGATTACCTTAAGCTCCTTGATCCCGATCGGATGCTCTACAATTTCAGGGTTACTTTCGGGCAGGACACTCATGGTGCCGAGCCTCTCGGTGGCTGGGATGAACCCACCGGGCTCCTTCGCGGACATTCCACCGGGCATTTTCTTTCTGCCCTGGCCCTTTCCTATGCTTCCACCAAGGACCCCAATATCAAAAAGAAACTCGATTACATGGTAGAGGAACTCCATAGCCTGCAGGCTCTTTCCGCCGGAAACGCCGCGGACTTTAAGACTGCCTGCACTCCCGACAAGGCTGTCCAGAGCCTCTGGAGCAAGAATCCTTCCTGCTGGGGCAAGGGCTATCTTGGTGCTTATTCACCGGATCAGTTTGCTTTGCTTGAGCAGTACACACCCTACGCAACCATCTGGGCGCCTTACTATACCCTTCACAAGATCCTGGCGGGGCTCATCGACTGCTACACCTACGCAGACAACCGGACCGCCCTTGACACCGCCATTCTTCTCGGCAACTGGGTAAAAGAAAGATTAAACGCCACCACCAAGGAGCAGCGTGCCAAAATGTGGAGCATGTACATCGCCGGGGAATACGGCGGCATGAATGAAAGCCTTGCTACTCTGGCGCTTTTGACCCATGATGACTCATTCCTTGAAACGGCGCAGATGTTTGACAATCCCAAGGTTTTCGACGGCCTTTCCGTCAATCTTGACACCATAAGCGGGATCCATGCGAACCAGCACATCCCCCAGATCATCGGTGCTCTCAGAGAATACGAGGCAAGCGGTGACAGTAAATACTTTAAGATAGCGGCTTCTTTTTGGAAGATCGTTACTGATCACTATGCCTATTCAACAGGCGGCGTGGGACGAGGCGAAGTCTTCAAGGAACCCGATATCCTGGCGGGTAACATCGACAGTGACAGAAACTGCGAGACCTGTGCCTGCTACAACATGCTTAAGCTCACGAGGATGCTCTACGCCTACGATCCCGATAATTCTGCCTTCATGGATTATTACGAGCGCGGGCTTTTAAATCAGATCGCCGCATCCCAGAACCCGGTGGTCTCACCCAACATGCATAACGGCGTCACCTACATGCTTCCCATCGGCCCCGGTGCCATCAGGGAATACAGCAGCGATTACGATGACTTTACCTGCTGCCACGGAACCGGCATGGAGAATCACGTGAAATACCAGGATTCCGTTTACTGCCTCCGTGAAGAAGAAAAGACTCTTTACATCAATCTCTATATGGGCACGGAAATAAACGATCCCGTAAGCCTTACCATGTCCGTCGATCATGAGGCGCAAAAAGCGAGTTTAAGGATCAATGAAGACAGCGACCTATGTCTTCGCTTCAGAGTGCCTTACTGGGCTGAAAAAGGAATGAAAATAGAATATAACGGTGCGGAGATAGCGGGCACAGACTGCCCCGGTGGCTATCTTTCTCCTGATTGCGAGTTAAAGAAAGGCGATGTATTTACGGTTTCTTTTCCCTACAGCGTCAGATTGGAAGTTACGCCGGACCGCCTGGATTCATCGGAAGTTGCAAGCGTGTGCTACGGCCCCTTCGTAATGGTGGCTCTCTGCGACAGCACCGACTGGATCACCCTTTCCACCCTGCCGGATCCTTCCGAGAGCTTTATCCCCTCCTGGGACAAAGAAAACGCCCGCCCCGTACTTACAAGCTACGGCCGGACGTTCATTCCCATGTATGCCGCCCACAACGCGCGGTACCATACGTATTTTAAGTTAAGGAGGATCTAAGGACATAGTTTAGTAAGGACCCTTGTCCTCCACTCTGTTGCCTGTCAATATGCGAACAATTTAAGCCATCCTATATGAGCTTAGACACATCTCCATTGTACGGATGCTCTTTAAAGTACGCATGTGATGCAGAGACAGCTTAAGACAAATACTATAGGTAAGACTGCAATTTCCCCAATGAGCTTAAAAATTATCATGGCCAATCCTTCCTTTCTGCTTTTCATTAGCAACTTTATATGCGATAAGGCGAAGTACATATTCCGGCATCTTTCTCCTGCCAAGCTCCCACTCCTGCAT
>JAILHY010000008.1 GCA_024695575.1 Lachnospiraceae bacterium | reverse complement strand
CTTTGAAGGATCCTTTGATTCAAGGGATTTCTTGGCTACACCTAAGATATTCACGGCTCTTACCATTTCTTTGTACTCATAACCGCTGTCCTTGATAGCCGGAGGATCGCATACTACCCAGTTACATACTGCAGGGAACTGTTCGGTATATACTGCTACGTCAAAAGAAGCTGCCATTACGATACCTACGCGTCCTGCCGAAAACTGTGCTCTTGCGGTGTCTGCATCCATGTTTTCATAACCCGGGAATACGCTTCCGTCCTGTATCATTCCAAGGATGTTGTTGATGATGGGAAGTCCGTCTGCATATCTGTATTTTCCGCTTACGGCGTCATATCCGAAATGTCCGAGGGAAGCTGCGGATGCGCTGTAGATATAGTGATCCAGTGTCCAGCCGCTCTGAAGTGCCAGGAAATAACCGTATGCTTCGCCGTTGCTTGCTTCAGTTATCTTCTTTGCATCTTCTCTTACTTCGTCCCAGGTCTTGGGAGCTTCTGCGATGCCTGCCTTATCAAAGAGGTCCTTGTTGATGATCATCTTATAAGACTCGATGCTGTAGGGAAGAGTATAGACCTTGTCATCAAATACCTGGTCACCTATGATAAGCTCTGCTTTATCATACTTTGAAAGAAGGGATTCGCTTCCCGGAAGATCTGAAATGGGGATCGCATATCCTGCGGTAACATACTGCGCAAAGGTGTTTGATGAAGGGCTGAAAAGATCGGGACCGTCATTTGCCATAAGTGCCACATTTATGGTATCTGCGTAGTCGGAACCGTATACTGTGTATTCGATCTTTATTCCTTCTTCTTTACCTATCGTATTGTTGAATTCTTCGATCTGAGCGTCTCTTACGGACTGAGAGTGAGCGCTGTCTGACCAGACTGTGACTACCTGTACTTCCTTGGGTTCTTCGGTTTTTGTTTCTTTCTTTTCTTCTTTTGAAACGCTCGTTTCAGCTTTCTTGGAAGTTTCTGTGCTTTGTGATGTGCCCTGGCTGTCTCCGCATGCTGCCAAAGAAAGAGCCATGACGACTGCAAGTGCTGCTGCTACAATCTTTCTTTTCATTTAGTCCTCCCTCTACTTGGGCTTTGCCCATGTTCTTTTGCTACAGTTTGATTATATTAACGCTTTTACCTAAAAAACAGGCAGAAAA
The DNA here is from genome assembly GCA_024695575.1 of Lachnospiraceae bacterium. Classification (GTDB taxonomy): domain Bacteria; phylum Bacillota; class Clostridia; order Lachnospirales; family Lachnospiraceae; genus UBA1258. Next base: position 4,438 of record JAILHY010000008.1, on the reverse strand, counting down.
ACCATCCGCCTTTTTCTTATCGTTATTTTTTTATCAGGAAAAAGAATGATGATTTTTCCACCTGTCCCTTGTTTTAAAAACGCGGTATAATGTAACAGAGTGTTTATATAAAGGGGCATAAAATGGCCATAAGTGTTTTTCTTTTAATCATTTCAGCTACAGTGCTTTTGTTTTTGATCCCACACTCAAAGTATGGTCTTCCCATGTTCTTGATGGTGGTTGGTGTAATACTTACCACCTTGTCAGTTCTTTTTCAGTACTATAGCTTCGGAAGCTATATGCCGCCTTCCTACCTTCCTTTCAGAAATCTTGATATCCTCATTTACCGTAACCTTGGAGGGCATATCAAACTTTCCATGCTTCATATGCAGACCCTTAAGAATATCGGTGTTATCTCCTATCTTGGCGGGATAACGGCTTTGACGGATGTTATCAAAAGCAACCTGATGCTCCGTGGCAGGAACTCTTCTCTTTTATCCATTATCATTTCAAAAGCATTATTTATCCTGGCATGCCTTCTTTACCTTTTATTTTACAGCACAAAGACCGCATATTACGCCTACAGAAGATACTATAACGGCGGCCGCTCTGCCGGATTTGTTTCCGGTTTTTCCCTTACACACACCTGTATAAGTGTTATGATAGGCTTCTATATGTTCTATCCCCTTATTCTATTTATTTTTAATATCATCAAAAAGAAGGTGACCTGCTTTACAGGGACCAAGGTTATCCTGATACTGGGCGTTTTGCTTACAAACACATACTTTTACTTCTTTATCTTTGTAAGTATCTTTAAAAATGACCCGTCCGAAGCCTTCAAGTCAGGTTTCTGGTTCTTTAATAGAGTAACCCGGATCCCCGAAATGTACATAAGCGTATATCCCCTTTTTGCCCTGTTCATGTTTGTGTTTATAATACTTAACATAAACGGATTCTTTTCCATCGACCTGCTGTCCTATTCTCAAAACCGCCTGCTAAAGAAGCAGATCGACGCCCTCAACTATAACTTAAAGGACGTTTTTCACTCGGAAAAGAATCTCATGTTCAGTATCAACATCCTTGCAAACGAGATAAAGAATTCCTATGGCTCGGATGAAGCAAAGGAAAAACTTGACCGCATAATCGAAATTTCGGATAAACAGATGAATTCCCTGTCAAAGTCCCTTAATTCCATCAAGCAGCTTCACATAAAACCCGACGCCGTGGACCTTAAAGCCCTTACTGACAGTGCTATTCTTAATTCTGCTATACCCGAGAGTGTTACAATAGTTAAAAACTACTGTGATTTCCCTGCTTTTTGCACCCTTGACCAGTACCATACAAGGCACGCACTCACTAATCTCATCAACAACGCAGCAGACTCACTGCTTATGTCGGACACGCCAGACAAAAAGATCGAAATCACCATAGAAACGAGCAATGACTGGGTTTACTGGTCCATAAAGGATAACGGCCTTGGCATCAACAACAGCGCGGTTAGAAAGATCATGATGCCCTTTGTATCAACCAAGAGCAAGAACACCAGCTGGGGTATCGGCCTTCCCTACGCTTTTAAGGTAATAAACATGCAGCTTGGACAGATGAAGATCTCAGGCTCCACCGGAATGTCTAAGCACTATGCACTTGTAGAGATTCTTTTACCCAGGAGAAAGAAAAACAATGGATAAGATAAAGATCCTGATAGCTGACGATAACAAAGAGATTAGAGATTATTTTGCAAATATACTGGCTCATGAATCGGATATGGAGGTCCTTGGGACCGTCAGTTCGGGTATGGAAGCCGTTAACTTTGTAAATACCACGGAACCTGACATTATCCTAATGGATATTCAGATGGAAACGCGTACGGCAGGGATAGATTCGACCAAGGTGATCCTTGCTTCCCACCCTTCCGTCAAAGTCATAATACTTACGATCCTTGAGGATGACGACCTTCTTTTTCAGGCGTACTGCGCAGGTGTCATGGACTATATAATCAAGACAGACTCCATTACACAGGTGCTCACTTCCATAAGGGAAGTCTATGATAACCAGCTGATCTTACGCCCCCAATATGCCGGCAAGATAATTGACGAATTAAGCCATATAAAAGAACAGCAAAAGAGCCTGTTTATGTTTATGAACATACTAACCAGGCTCTCTAACTCCGAATTTGAAATATTAAAAAGTCTTTACTCCGGCATGAACTATAAGCAGATCTCCGAATCCCGCTATGTATCAAGCGTAACCATCAAAAGCCAGATACACAGCATTTTAAAGAAATTCGGCATGCGAAATATCAAAGAAGTCATTAAGGAACTTAAGCTCATCGGTTTTGAGCAGATAATCGATAATAACAACTGACCATCCTTTAGTCTCCCTCCGGCAATTTGAAATTGTTGCTGTAAACTGCTTGGAAGATAGAGGTTTTCAATATTTCCATGAAGTCGTCTTATTGTAGTAACCGGCTTTCCTTCAATTTCCGCCGGAATATAGAGATTACATCGAGATTATAATCATAGGACTTGGGTTTGTCGGTTGATTCCACGATCTTTTCGTATGATACCGGGTTGTTATCAAATGACAAAGTACCGGTACCTATACGTTTCATGGGTTCTGTCGAGTGAAATGATGCGGGTTTGCCGCCATAAGGTTTACCGCAGCCTGCGAACATACCGCAGATTACAGCAAGTGCAGAAGCGATTACGTTTTTCATCTTCATGTCCTTTCTTCCTTCCTGATTACCTTGATATGATGTATTTGTATATGGGATTTCCCAGAGCCGAGAATTTCTCCTCATACTCTGTCATGATATTTCCTTCGTTCATCTTAGTATTTGAGTGAAGATCATAGGTTACTTCCTCAAGCTTCCAGCCTGCAGGCTCTACTTCCTCCACCGCAAAATCAAACAATATCCTGTTATCGGTCTTAAACTCGATCTTTCCTTCTTTCTTTAATATCTTATTATATCTTGAAAGAAACTGTCTCGATTCAAGACGGCGCTTGGCATGCCTGTCCTTGGGCCAGGGATCTGAAAAATTAAGGTAGATCCTGTCGATCTCCTGTTCTGCGAAGGTATCGCAGACATCCGCTGCGTCCATGCAGATAAAGATAAGATTTTTAATGGGCTCTTCCATGGCTTCCACTTTTTGGATAGCGCGTAGCAATACGCTTGAATACCGCTCGATCCCTATGTAGTTTACATCCGGGTTTCGCTTGGCAAGCTCTGTGATAAACTGGCCCTTCCCCATGCCTATCTCAATCCTGATCGGGTGGTCGTTTCCAAAGACCGTATTCCACTTGCCCTTCTTTTCCTTAAAGTCGTTTACCGTGAGGGCACTGTTGACTACAGCTTCCTCTGATCCCTTAACATGTTTGAGTCTCATATGATTTCCTTTTCAATGCATTTGTTATATAATCTTATCACATGAAAAAGCAAAAATCTTCCGCCAACTTTTATATATTGATCCTTACCCTGATCATAGGTTTATTTCCCGGTTTATCCGCACATGCCAATGTATACGATGACATGATGGAAGAAAACAGGGCTATTCCCGTAGTTTCCAATGAGGTTGAAAACTGGCCCCAGGGTCCCGTGATCTCAGCCCGTTCCGCGATTCTTATGGATGCTGACACAGGTGCCATATTATATAACAAAGATTCACATGTGCGCATGTATCCTGCCAGCACCACCAAACTCATGACTTCGTTACTTGTAATGGAGCATGAAGGATCAAATCTTAACGATCTGGTAGAGATCTCTGCAACAGCAGTGGATCTTCCCTGGGATGCTTCCACCATCGATCTGGTAGCCGGTGACAAACTTACGCTGGAAGAGTGTCTCTATGCCATACTGGTCTGCTCCGCCAATGAAGTCAGTAATGCAGTGGCTGAGTATGTCAGCGGAGATATAGATTCTTTTGTAAAACTTATGAATGAACGAGCCAAGGAACTTGGCTGTACCGATACTACTTTCGAAGATGCCCACGGTTATTCCGTAAATAACCACATGACCACAGCCTACGATCTTGCATTGATCGCCAGGGAAGCCTTTAAAAACGAGCTTCTTTGTAAGATGGCCCGCACTCCTTCCTATCACTTGGAGCCTACTGAATACCAACAGCAGGACATAGAGTATGGTACTCACAACCTGTTTATACGTGGAAATTACGTATGCGAGGGGCTGGTTGGTTCAAAGACCGGTTTTACCGACGAATCCCGTCAGGTTCTTGCTACTGCCTGCGAGCGAAACGGCATGCGACTTATTGCCGTAGTCATGCAGGAAGAAACTCCCAACCAGTACATTGATACTCTTGCACTTTTTGACTATGGATTTGCCAATTTTGAATCCCTGCAGGTTTCAGAGGCAGAAAAGAAATATCAGGTTACCGGGGAAGATTTCTTTCACTCAGATTCCTCTATTTTCGGGGATTCTTCCGCACTTTTTACCATAGACAGG
>JAILHY010000159.1 GCA_024695575.1 Lachnospiraceae bacterium | reverse complement strand
TAAATGCGATTGAAAAGGGGGACTATAATCCCACCATCAATCTGTGCATCAGTATCTGCAAGGCTTTGAACAAAACTCTTGATGAACTTTTCTGGGACGCTTAGGCGTCCCTTTTCTTTTGCGAGGATTGATTTGGTGCTTTTTTGTGATATCATAATAAAGTAAGCACTGTGGAGGTGATACCATGGATGGCAGTAATACTTCTCATGCAGTAGATTACAGAAGCAAACGCTATCTCCTGTTTCAGATCGCATTCTTTGGAGGGGCAGTGGCAATCAATTTCATTTTGCCACGGCTTGCGGGAGCGTTGGGACTTCCCTTGTATCTTGATAATATAGGGACGTTGTTTGCTGCAGTTCTTGGGGGATATCTCCCCGGCATTCTCGTAGGTTACTTAAACAATATCATCAACATGCGCGGCAATCCGGGCAATGCTTATTATGTTGTTCTTTCTACAATGATAAGCTGCATGCGGTACGTGGTTTGGGTGTAAAGGGTTTTACAAGAAATTCGGGAAAGCATGTCTTACCATACCGGTATATGCTTTTATCGGAGGCGTACTTGGTTCAATCCTTACATATCTCCTGTATGGTTTCGGAATGGGAGAGGGGATCAGCGCACCTTTTGCCCGATCGCTTTTGGACAGCGGAAAGATGAGCGTGTTCTGGGCGCAGATGACATCCGATGTAGTTATAGATATCATTGACAAGGCCATCACGGTCGTTCTTGCATACATCATTATCAGACTTATTCCCGAAAGGCTAAAGAAAGGGCTGTGGCTCACGGGCTGGAAGCAGGCACCGCTCTCGGAAGAGGCGGAAAAAGAAGCCAGAAAAGGCAGCACCAAATCTTTCTCGCTGAGGGGCAAGATCATCGCGATCATATCGGTTATCATGATATGCATTGCTTTGGCCACCACATTCATCAGTTACCTTTTTTTCCAGACATTTGCCATGAAACAGTATACTTACAGCTTTGAGAGTGCCGCTCATCTTGCTGCCGGGCTTATAGATCCGGAAAAGGTCGATGATTTCGTCGAAAAGGGGACAGCGGATCCTGAGTACCTTAAGACCGGCAGACAGCTTGACAGCATCAGACAGGGAAATCCGGATATCGAGTATATATATGTCTATAAATTTGAGGGTGATAAAGTCCGGGTGGTATTTGATCTTGATACATCAGAGGTGAAGGGACAGGCTCCGGGGACGCTGATCGAACTTGAGGAATACCTTCAGCCATACAAAGAAGATTTTCTAAAGGGTGAGGAGATCGAGACTCTCATGGATGACACCAATTACGGAAGACTGTTGACCGTATTCGAGCCGATTTATGATAGTACCGGGAACTGTGTATGTTATGCGGGGGGCGGATATACGGGTCGAGGATATCAGAAACGCCACCCTCAGTTTCATGACCAAAGTATTTTCTTTGTTCATAGGATTATTTATATTTATACTGGCACTCTGCATCTGACTGATAGATTACCATATTATCTATCCCATTGCCGCAATGACCGTCAGTGCCCGCAAGTTTGCTTACGACAATGACGAAGCGCTGGAGATCAGTGTTGAAAGGCTCAAAAAGCTTGATATAGTCACAGGAGACGAGATCGAGAATCTTTACGAATCCCTTTCCAAGACCATAGCCGAGACCGTAGGGTATCTGGAGGATGTGGAGCAGAAGGGCGAAGAGATCGCTCACATGCAGAACGGGCTTATCTATGTTCTGGCGGATCTTGTTGAGAGCAGAGATAAGAACACCGGAGATCATGTGCGCAAGACTGCGGCATATGTCGCCCTTATCATGAACAAAATGAAAGAAAAAGGACTTCATGCGGATGAGCTTACCGACGAGTTTATGAAGGATGTGGCAAACTCCGCCCCGCTTCATGATGTGGGCAAGATAGTTGTAAGTGATACCATACTTAACAAGCCTGAACGTCTTACGGATGAAGAATACGAGCAGATGAAAATGCATACCACTGCCGGAAGCAGGATAATCGCCAGCGCCATGTCACTTGTTTCCGACAGCGGATACCTTGAGGAAGCAAAGAATCTGGCAACCTATCACCACGAAAGGTGGGACGGCAAAGGTTATCCTTCCGGATTGTCCGGAGAAGATATCCTGCTGTCTGCACGCATCATGGCAGTTGCCGATGTATTTGATGCTCTGGTCTCAAGGCGAAGTTACAAGGAGCCCTTCTCGGTGGAAAAGGCTATGTCCATTATTAAAGAGGGCGCAGGTACTCAGTTTGATCCGGAGATAGCCAAGCTGTTCGTAGACTCTGTTGAAGAAGTCAGGGCAGTTACGGTAAGACACGAATCTATGTCGATGGGAGAATAAGAATCAAAAAAGGTGCCACGTCACTTCCCAGCCTTGAACTGGTAAATGATGCGTGGCACATAAAAGGTGTAGAGGGTTAGTGACCCTAGACATTAAATTTGTTGATGGTTTCGTGCAGGGAGTCGATACCCTGTAATACCTGACTTGTTTCCATAGCGGCGGCTTTACTGGATTCAGTGATATCCTGGAGGCTGTCGCTTATTTCTTGAATTGCGTTGGTCAGTTCTTCCTGAGAATCATCAATGTTCGAAATACCTGTATTGATGTTTGACATGGAAGAAGAAAGTTCCTTGGCTTCGCTGTTCAGCGAATTGCTTATATCTCCATAGAATTCAGCATCTGTCTTGTAGTCTCTGGCCATAGTCTCCATGCGGTCATAATCTTTCAGAACAACATCGTTTAAGAAGGTGATAATGTCCGTGCTTTCTTTTGAAAGAGCATTTACGCTTTGGATAACCTTTTGAGTGAGGCTGTTAACCTTTTCAATCTCATTCTTGGTGGTATTGGCAAGTCCGTTGATCTCTTCGGCCACAACTGCAAATCCACGCCCTGCTTCGCCCGCTCTTGCTGCTTCGATGGAGGCGTTCAATGCAAGGAGATTGGTCTGGTTAGCAATCTGGCTTATAGCATTTGATACGTTAATGATCTCTGAGATTATTTCTACGTCTTTTATGGCATTTTCAAGTTTTTCTTTTGATACACCGGTTACTTCAACAGCATTATTCTTGTTTCTTAACACAACGGTAACGGCATGCTCGACACGGTTGCTGATCTCCTGAGTATGTTCCTGCATATCCTCTGTCTTTTTGAGGAGAGTCTCAACGGAATTGTTGGCTTCGGTACTTGACTTGTTGATATCCCGGATGCTCTGAGTCTGTGCAGTGATATTGGAACTGGTTTCCTGCATGGTTGCGTTAATGATGGAAATATTGCCGTTTATGTTTTCGATCCGTTCGCCTGCATCGGTCATCTTGGAGTGAATGCTGTCGGATTCGCTTCGCGTGCGGTGAATCGTATCTATGAACCGATCTTCAAGCTCGTGAATAAGATAATCGATCTCTGAAACTTCATTTTCGGTGTTCTTGACGGAATCTTCACCGATAATCTTAGTGCGCACGAAGGTTTTCATCCTTACCATGGGTGCGAGCATCTTATTGATAACATAGATCATTATCAAAATAGCGCATGCAAGCGACAAAACAGCGATGATTATCAAAGTTACGGTCATTCGTAAGGTCGTTGCGTTAACCTTGGCTGTAGGAAGAGCAATTCCCAATACCCAGCCGCTCTTGGTAACGGGAGCCGTAACGAAATAATTGCTTTCTCCGTCATAATCTTTTGATTTGATGAGTTTACTTCCGGGTGAAGCGATCAGCGGATCAAGCGCACTCAGTTTGGAAGAAACGGATACGGTTTTATCTTCGCCGGGTTCATAGTCCTTGTTGGGATGAATGATATAATTGGATGAAGAATCAACCAGGAATCCGTACTGACCACCATCGGTCGGAATGGTCGCCATTATGGAGTTGATGGTGTCAAGCGTTACATCCGCGCCAACTACTGCTATCAGATTGCCTTCGTAGTATATAGGTGAGGCAACGGTAATGCACATACCGCCTATAAGAACATCCATATAAGGGTCTGTAACAACCGTCTTTCCCGCAGCCTGAGCGGCTTTGTACCAGCCTCTGGCTGCCGGATCGTAGCCTTCCGGCGTAGTGGCGTTCGGGTCTGACTGGGCAAATGTTTTGTCTGTAGTACCGATGTACATATTCAGAAGTTCACCTCTGTTAGCGGCGTGGGATCTTAATATGTTGATCAGTTCGTCATAGGAAAGATTGCTTTTGTGAAGCGAATTCACGTCATATACAACACCCTCCACCATGGTCCGTTCACTTTCGAACCAGATATCGATGTCATCGGCGTATTTGTTTGCCTGGGTCTGCAGCTTCTCAGTCTGGATCGAAGAAAGATTTCGATCTGCAAGTATGATGCTGAAACCATTGGATAAAAGCAGTGCAAGAAAGATGATGATGATAACGATAGATGTTATCTTTGATCTGATTGTGTTTCCCATTTCTCTATTCCTCGTGGTAGTAAAATTTAATACTTCATTACTTTAACACATTAAACGAGCAAAGTCATCTGTTTTTTGAATTGCTGCAGAAAAGGTCTTGAAATACAGACGTATTAATGGTTTCATTAACAGGAAGTACATGTAGATCTATAAGAAAGGGATGGTACAAATGCGGGCGGTTGTAACAAGGGTAAAAGAAGCTTCGGTCACCATAGACGGGCGTACGTCAGGGGCTATAAACAAAGGATTCCTGATACTTCTTGGGGTTCATGCAAACGACACCGAGGAAGTTGCGAAGAAGATCGCAGACAGGATCTGCGGACTTCGGGTGTTTGAAGATCCGGATGGCAAAATGAACATCAATCCAACGGATGCAGGGGCTGAACTTCTTATAGTGAGCCAGTTCACATTGTACGCCGACTGCAGATCCAGACGTCCAGGCTTTACTGAGGCAGCAAGGCCCGAAACGGCAATACCGCTTTACGAACTGGTCATATCCGAATGCAGAGCGAAGGGATTTAAGGTAGAGACCGGAGAGTTTGGTGCGGATATGCTGGTTTCATCCGTAAATGACGGTCCGGTTACGATAATACTGGACAGTGATGACAAAAGAAGCTAGTTTGTAAACAAAAACACAATTACAAAAAGACACAACTTGACACACCAACACCTTCGAATTATAATGTCGGCAAAGCGTTGACGAAGACAGTACTTCTGTAATAAAGGTTTCAGAGAGCCCGGGCAGGTGGGAGCCGGGTACCGGTTTACAAGGGAATATCACTTCTGAGCTTCGAACCGAAAGTGGACCACCGGGACGGGGTTTCCGGGTCATAAGTAGGCTTCGACGGTATCTCACCGTTATAAGAGAAAGGTATAAACTTATTGTATAAGGGAGTACTCTTAAAAAGGTGGTTAAACAAGACTCATCGGGCTTGTCCTTTTTAGGACAGGCCCGCTTTTGTTTTCTTTTTACATCTAAGGAGGTTTTATGTACAAATCAGTCAACACCAGCATGAATTTTGTTGACAGGGAAAAAGAAACCCTGAAATTCTGGCAGGAAAACAACATTTTCGAGAAGAGCATGGAGAACCGCAAGGAAGGCCCTACCTACACCTTCTATGACGGCCCACCCACCGCAAACGGTAAGCCTCACATCGGCCACGTGCTCACTCGTGTAATCAAGGATATGATCCCCAGATACCGTACCATGAAGGGCTATATGGTACCCCGTAAGGCAGGTTGGGATACTCACGGACTTCCCGTAGAATTGGAAGTAGAGAAGCTTCTTGGTATCGACGGTAAGGACCAGATCGAAGCTTACGGTCTCGATCCTTTCATCAGCAAGTGTAAAGAATCCGTATGGAAATATAAGGGCATGTGGGAAGATTTCTCAGGAACCGTAGGTTTCTGGGCCGACATGAACGAGCCTTACGTAACCTATCATGATGACTATATCGAGTCCGAGTGGTGGGCATTAAAGGAGATCTGGGACAAGAAACTCCTTTACAAGGGCTTTAAGATCGTGCCTTACTGCCCTCGCTGCGGAACCCCTCTTTCTTCTCACGAGGTTGCACAGGGGTACAAAACCCTGAAAGAGCGCACCGCTGTTGTTCGCTTCAAGATTAAGGGCGAGGACGCATATTTCCTTGCATGGACCACTACTCCCTGGACCCTTGCAAGCAATATCGCGCTCTGCGTAAATCCCGAGGAAACCTATGCCAGGGTAAAAGCTGCAGACGGCTATACCTATATAATGGCTCAGGCTCTGCTTGATTCCGTACTTAACGCCATCGAGCGCCCCGAAGGAACACCCGCCTACGAAGTTCTTGAAACATATAAAGGTAAGGACCTTGAGTACAAAGAATACGAACCGCTCTATCAGTGCGCTGCAGACGTTGCCGAAAAGCAGCACAAGAAAGCCTTCTTTGTATACTGTGATGACTATGTAACCATGGAAGACGGTACCGGTATCGTTCACATCGCTCCCGCATTCGGTGAAGACGACGCCCGTGTAGGCCGCAAGTACGACGCTCCTTTCGTACAGATGGTTGACGATCACGGTGTCATGAAGCCCGAGACTCCTTTCGCAGGCATGCGTGCTAAGCCTACGCAAAAAGAAATGGATGCAGGCGCCATAAACTGTGACCCTGAGGTATTAAAGGAACTTTCCGGAAGGAAGCTTCTTTTCTCCGCTCCCAAGGTTGAGCATGATTATCCTCACTGCTGGCGCTGCGGAACACCCCTTCTTTACTACGCGCGTGAATCATGGTTCATCAAGATGACAGAAGTCCGCGATGACCTTGTTCGCAATAACAAGACCGTAAACTGGATCCCCCCTACGATCGGTGAGGGACGTTTCGGTAACTGGCTTGAGAATATCCAGGACTGGGGTATCTCCCGTAATAGATACTGGGGAACTCCCCTTAATATCTGGGAGTGTGCAGACTGCGGTCATCAGGAGGCCATCGGTTCCCGCAAGCAGTTGGAGGAAATGTCAGGCAATCCCGCAGCAGCAACGGTTGAGCTTCACAGACCTTACATTGACGAGATCACCTGCAAGTGTCCCAAGTGCGGTAAGCAGATGAAGCGTGTTCCCGAGGTTATCGACTGCTGGTTTGACTCAGGTGCCATGCCTTTTGCTCAGCACCATTATCCTTTTGAGAATAAAGAAAAGTTTGAAGCTCAGTTCCCGGCACAGTTCATTTCGGAGGCAGTGGACCAGACCCGTGGATGGTTCTATTCACTCATGGCTGAGAGCACACTTCTTTTCAACAAGGCGCCTTATGAGAACGTTATCGTACTCGGCCTGGTGCTTGATGAAAACGGCGAAAAGATGAGTAAGTCAAAGGGTAACGCAGTTGATCCCTTCGATGCTCTTAAGAAGTACGGCGCAGATGCCATCAGATGGTATTTCTACACCAACTCGGCACCATGGCTGCCCAACAAGTTCTCGGGAGACACAGTTGTTGAAGGACAAAGAAAGTTCATGGGAACTCTTTGGAATACTTATGCGTTCTTTGTGCTGTATGCAAATATCGATAATTTCGATGCAACCAAATACACACTGGATTACGACAAGCTTCCGGTAATGGACAAGTGGTTGCTCAGTAAGATGAACACCTGCGTTAAGACTGTGGACGAGAGCCTTGAAAATTACAAGATCCCCGAGGCAGGCCGTGCACTGGAAGAGTTCGTGGATGACATGAGTAACTGGTATGTCCGCAGATCCCGTGAGCGTTTCTGGGCTAAGGGCATGGAGCAGGACAAGATTAATGCCTACATGACCTTGTATACCGCTCTTGTGACCATCGCCAAGACCGCAGCTCCCATGATCCCCTTCATGGCAGACGATATCTACCGCAATCTTGTGTGCGAGATCGACAAGAATGCGCCCATAAGCGTACATCTTTGCGACTTCCCTGCATATGAGGCCGCACACGTTGATGCGGAGCTTGAAAAGAACATGGATGCAGTTCTTAAGACCGTTGTTATGGGCCGTGCGGCACGTAACACCTCAAACATCAAGAACAGACAGCCTATTTCACGTATGTTCGTTAAGGCTCCTTTTGAGCTTTCCGAGTTCTTTAAGGAGATCATTGAAGACGAGTTAAATGTAAAAGAAGTTGTATTTACCGACGATGTTCGTGAATTTACAAGCTACACCTTTAAGCCACAGTTAAGAACAGTAGGTCCCAAGTACGGCAAGCAGCTTGGCGGTATCCAGAAACACCTTGCCGAGATCGACGGAAACTCCGCTATGGATACCCTTAAGGCAGAAGGCTCCATCAAATTCGATGTAAACGGAACGGAAGTCGTTCTTACCGAGGAAGACCTGCTGATCTCCATGGCCCAGAAAGAAGGCTACGTTACAGAAGCAGACAATGTTGTCACTGTTGTCCTTGATACCAACCTCACAGAGGAACTGATTGAAGAAGGCTTTGTTTACGAGCTTATCTCCAAGATCCAGACCATGCGTAAGGATTCCGGATTCGAGGTTATGGACCGCATTAAGGTAGCTCTTACCGGTAACGACAAGGTTGCTGCCATCGCCCTTAAGAACCGCAACGCAATTGCCGGTAAGGTCCTTGCCAACGAAATATTGGAAAATGCTTCATTTGCCAACTCCAAAGAGTGGAATGTTAACGGAGAAAGTGTTACAATATCTGTTGAACGCATTTAATTTCTGTTAATATGTATTCGATATAATGAATTGTTGATTCAATTTCCACATCAGGAGGGACGAAATGGCGGGAGCGGTTTTTGATAAGGAATTGTTTAAAAGAAGCGTAGTTTATAACGTTAAGACACTGTATCGCAAGACTCTTGAGGAGGCTAACAATCAGCAGATCTTCCAGGCGGTGGCATATGCCGTTAAGGATCAGATCATCGATTGCTGGATGAACACTCAGAAAGCTCAGGAAGAAGGCGACCTTAAGATCGTTTACTATATGTCCATGGAATTTCTGATGGGCAGAGCTCTTGGAAACAACATCATCAACCTTAAGGCTTACAAAGAAGTTGCGGAAGCACTTGATGAGCTGGGTCTCAATCTCGAAGATATCGAAGATGAGGAGCCCGATGCAGCTCTCGGTAACGGCGGTCTCGGAAGACTTGCCGCATGTTTCCTTGATTCTTTGGCTACCCTCGGTTACCCCGCATACGGATGCGGTATCCGTTACCGCTACGGTATGTTCAAGCAGAAGATCGAAAACGGTTATCAGGTAGAGGTTCCCGATAACTGGCTTGAGAACGGTAACCCCTTCGAACTCCGTCGTCCCGAATACACCAAGGAAGTTAAATTCGGCGGCTATACAACGTTTGAGACCGATGCTTTCGGTCGTAACCATTACAAACAGGAGGGCTACCAGTCCGTTAACGCTATTCCCTATGACCTTCCGGTTTTAGGATACGGTAACGGAGTGGTAAACACTCTTCGTATATGGGATGCCCAGCCTGTTGAGTGCTTCAAGCTATCTTCTTTTGACAAAGGAGATTATCAGAAGGCTGTAGAGCAGGAGAACCTTGCACGTAACATCGTTGAGGTTCTTTATCCCAATGACAATCACTATGCAGGTAAGGAATTAAGACTTAAGCAGCAGTATTTCTTTATCTCTGCTTCCGTGCAGGAGGCTGTTGCCAAATATATGCGCGATCACAAGGATATCCTTAAGTTCTACGAGAAGGTTTCCTTCCAGCTTAACGATACCCATCCTACCGTTGCCATCCCCGAGCTTATGCGTATTCTTTTGGATGAGCATAATCTTACATGGGAAGAGGCATGGGATGTTACCACCAAGACCTGCGCGTACACCAACCACACCATCATGGCCGAAGCCCTTGAGAAATGGCCTATCGAGCTGTTCTCAAGACTTCTTCCCCGTATTTACCAGATCATTGACGAAATTAACCGAAGATTCCTTATCACTCTTGAAGAGAAGTACCCGGGTGACAAAGAAAAAGTCCGCAAGATGGCTATCATCTACGACGGACAGGTGCGCATGGCTAACCTCGCCATCGTTTCCGGATTCTCTGTTAACGGCGTAGCAAAGCTTCACACAGAGATCCTTAAGAATCAGGAACTTAAGGACTTCTACGAGTTATTCCCAGAGAAGTTCAACAACAAGACCAACGGTATCACTCAGAGACGTTTCCTTTTGCACGCAAATCCCCTGCTTGCAGACTGGATCACCGATCATATCGGCAACGAGTGGATCACGGATCTTTCCCGCATCAGCAAGCTCAAGATCTACGCCGATGATGAGAAGTGCCAGCAGGAAGTACTGAACATTAAGTACAAGAACAAGGTTCGCCTTGCAAAGTATATCAGAGAGCATAACGGTATCGAGGTCGATCCCCGCTCCATTTTCGATGTACAGGTTAAGAGACTGCACGAGTACAAGCGTCAGCTCCTTAATATCCTGAACATCATGTACCTTTACAACAATCTGAAAGAAAATCCTTCCATGGATTTCTATCCTCGTACATTTATCTTCGGTGCGAAGGCTGCAGCCGGATATCATACCGCCAAGCAGACCATTAAGCTTATCAACTCCGTTGCGGATGTTATCAACAACGACACTTCCATCAACGGTAAGATCAAGGT
>JAILHY010000146.1 GCA_024695575.1 Lachnospiraceae bacterium | reverse complement strand
TTTTGACTTAAGAAACTGCTCTATATCGAACCAGTTCTTCTTGTCATAGTCTGCCGTCAGCTTGTAGGCCGGATGCTGAGTCAGGTCGTATTTATCCGACAGAAACGGTCTTACACCACGGACCTGGACAATACACTTGCCGCCGTCCATGACCGCCAGTTCATCTACGCTCATCAGATCCTTGCCAAGCTTCTGGTAGTTCATGTTGTAGCTCTGCGTAGTTCCCCTGGTCTCTCCCGTGTTATACATATCAATCGTCTCTTTACCGAGCGTGGCATTGAGATCCTTAAGGGTTGTCTGCTCCGAGCCTCCCAGAAAGGTCTGGGAATCGCAGTTACCAATGATGGTATCTGCATTGTCTTTATAAATTGCCTTAAGCTGCGACTTTGCCTGAAGCACCAATACTGCTGATATTTCGCGGCTTCGTATGGTAGCCATGAGCTTTTCAAGGTTCGGTATCTGGCCGATGTTTGCCGCCTCATCAATAAGGCAGCGAACCGGTACCCTGAGCCTTCCCTTGTACTTGTCATCCGCTTTTTCACAAAGAAGATTGAATAACTGGGTGTAGATCATACTGATGAGGAAATTGAAAGTCGCATCCGTATCAGACATGATAAGGAACAGCGCCCTCTTCTCATCTCCAAGCTTGTCAAGCTCCAGCTCATCTTCCTTCGTGATGTCACGAAGCTCCTTTATATCAAAGGGTGCAAGCCTTGCACCGCAGCTTACTAAAATAGATTTCGCGGTCTTCCCGGCCGCAAGTTTATATTTAGCATATTGCCTTACCGCAAAGTGCTCCGGATCCTTTTCTTCAAGTTCTTCGAATAAAAGATCCACCGCATTTTTGAACTCTTCATCATCCTCACGTACTTCCATAGCATTGATCATCTCAAGCAGGGTTGAAAAGTTCTGCTCCTCTTCAGGTGCCTCATAATAGATGTAGCCAATAAGAGCTGTATAAAGCAGAGTCTCTGCTTTGGTCCAGAACTCATCTCCGCCTTTTCCTTCACCCTTGGTGTTGGTAATGAGCGTAGTAACAAGCTTTAAGATGTCCGTTTCGCCGTGGATATAGGCAAAAGGATTGTATCTCATGCTCTTTTTGAAATTGATGGTATTGAAAATCTTGATCTTATACCCATTCTTCAAAAGGGCGTTCCCGCATTCATTTACTATGGTTCCTTTTGGATCGGTAATTACATAACTTGAATGCATCTGAAGTAAATTCGGCTTCAACACGAATCTTGTCTTACCTGAACCACTGCCTCCGACCACCAGGACATTCTTGTTCCTGGCATACTTTGGGTTTGCAGGACGGCTGTTCATGGTAATCCGCTCAGACTGAGACAGGATCACATTGTTCTTAAACACCGGATCCATGTAAGGTTCTATATCCGCGTGGGTTCCCCACCTGGCAGAGCCATATTCCACGTTGTGTCGAAACTTCTTGGCATTCTTGCTCTTGATGTATACAGCTAGCCGTAAGATCCCACCGATAGCTATACCGACCAAAAGATCAATCGGATGGAAACTCGGAAGAGGGTTTGAAAACGCCGTTCCGAAGCATCCGTCCATGATCACGTGCTGCAGTTTTTCAGAAGCATTTGTACCGCCCGCAATACGAAAAGCCTCACCGATATTGGTAGCGATAAGTGCCACGATAATATACGGGATATTTAAGATCAGGAGTTTCTTCAGATTCTTCTTAGGTTTCATCGATTCAGCTCCTTCTTCTTTTCTTTTACCTTGCGGGGCGTTTTGGCAACCTTGGCCTTATTTTCCGCGAGTTTCTTAAGAACGCTGGGACGTTTCTTCTTAGGTGCTTTCTCACGCTCCTGCTTACGGTCTTTCTTTTTTTCCTGCTTGGGTTCTTTCTCGGGAACCTTATCCGGAGTCTCCTGATCCACCTTAAGATCATGCTCTGCATAAGCTTCCATAGCCTTCTCGATAGCTGCGCCATCCTTTGCCTTAAAGAAGATGGTATAAACAGGCGGATCCTCACGCTTATCCTTTACGACAGCAAAATCCACGCCGAATTTCTTCGCCATCTTCTTAAAATCCTTAAGATTGGTTTCCTCTATATCTATCTTGGCTACGCCTTCACCCTTGCCTATCAACTCCTTCACGCTCTGTTCGCCCGTTACGTTCTCTTTTTCGGCCTTTTTAGCAATTCTTTTCTCAGTCTTCTTTGTTTCCATTTCGCGTTCCAGCTTCGCCTGTCCCTTTTTCCATGCGTTATAGATGACACGGAAGGTAAGCTTTAATGTCTGCACGGCCAGTCTGACCGTTTTATTTTCAACGTCTTCCTGCAAATCATCACTTCCCTTCTCTTACAGATGACTAATCTCCGCACTCAAGCACTCCCTCAAGAGTCGTAGGGATTACCTTGGAAAGCTTGGCGATAGAAATATCCTCACGTACTTCGTCATTGATCTTCTTTCCGCAGACTACCAGGAATCTCGCACGCTTAAGAAGATCCTGCGACATCTCACGCCTCTTCTTTTCCCCATCCGGATCGTCTTCAGCGATTATTCCGGAAAATGCAAGAACAGGACACAAAGGAAGATATCCAGCCTTAACAAGTTCGCTGCAGTACTTCTTTGCCTGATCTGCGGCTTCCACGGGGTTCTTGCTCCATGCTGCGGTTACATATGCTCTGGGTATAGTTCTACTCATAGTCGGTATCCTCCTTAGATAAGCTCATAGGCAGAGAATTCCTGCCCGTATGCGGTTAATGTCACAAGTCTGCTCTTAAACTCGGCCTCGGCCTTCTCAATATCCTCATCAGTAAGATATTCCAGCCTTTTTCCGTTTCCTTCGTCTTTCAAAATGATTGCCGAACCAATGAAATAATAGCCGGTTTCAAGCTTGATGATCTTATCCGCATTAATGATCATCATATACGGAGTTTTCCCCATAAATTCACCATGGGATGTGCCCGACAATTTACTGAAGATCTCTCCGACTTCGTAAAAACTCGCGATTCTCCTCTGGCCGTCAGTTGATATAATAAGCGCTCTCAGACGTTTCTCCTTGACTTCCTTGATATTGATGATCGATGCCCCGTCATTTACGGGATCCAGTTCTATATTGACTTCCAATGCTTTCACTTTCTTTTCCTCCGTTATAAGCGGCCTTCGGCCATATCGTTGTTGACCCAGGCCTGATAATAGCTTTCCATGGTAAGCGGTGCGTTGTATATCGCAGCAAGCAGATACTGTTTGATATTACGGACTTTCGTCCCGTTCTTTTTCATACAGTCCATGACATAGCCTATGTGTGAGTTATTCACCTTGAGAAACTGAGCTTTTACGATGTTTACAGGCTTGTCATCACCTGCAATGCGGATCATCTTTCTTTTTGAGCAGATAACATCCAGCATGAGTTCCATGATGGAATCGAGAGTCTCCCGGTCATAGGGGTACTGCACATAAAGAAGTTCCATTTCGAGGCGTTCATAGAGATAATCCCTGTATGAATGCCTCTCATCCATATCCTTATCCCCGGTAATCCCTGATAAGATAGGATAAGTATCGCTATTCTCAGTATTGTTTTTATCAGTATTATTTGATGCTGATTTCCATACTTCCTGAGGTATGATTTTCATATCTTCAGCGGTATGATTTTCATACTTCTGGAGGTTTGAATTCCATACCTGGATAAAGTTCTTCACATAGATCCTGTCAGGCTTCCCAAGCCCCTGCTTTACTCTGGCAATTAAGCCAAACTCATCAAGCTCCGCCAAGAGTCCGCAGGCCTTCTGGTGCGCACAGCCCATTGCTTCTTCAATGCTGCTTACCGTCATGTAAACATATACTCTGCCTTCTTCGTCGGACCATCCGTTTTTGACTGATAACGATACCCGGTCAAGCAGGATTCCGTATACGGTCTTTGCGTCTGAGGAAAGCCCTCGGAATCTTTCATCCGTATAGAAGACCTTCGGGGTCCTATAGAATGCATATTGTTCCGACTGCTCTCCGTAAAAGTAGTCGAAATTCATGATTTTACGCTTCCTTCACTACAGGTTTTCTTGCAGCTCTATGCTCTTCCACGATCTTCTTCATGCAAGGGAAGCAGAAGGCTCTGTCCTTTCCATAAGGGCACTCATGCTTGCAGTTGCAAGGATGTGCGTTGGGGATCTTAGCTCCGATCGCTGACTTTACTGCTATTTTTGTTTGAATGGGAACATCCCAACCGTATTTATCTGACATAATTCGTATCTCCTCTTTCGTAATGTTGAGCATAGAAAAAACGCCGGACCGAAGGGCATTCCCTCCGGCCGACGCCTCATTCACTGCTGTATTGTTTTTAGATTGCTTCGCCGCCCTTGGCTCTCGCCTTATCAACGGCATCTTTCTTCGGGGTCTTTGCGACCTCTTCCTTTTTTGCTTTAAGGCTGCCAAGCACGGATGCCTTTTCCTCGGTGTGTTCCGCTTCTTTTTCGGCCTGGCGCTGCACGAACTTCTCGCCGAGTTCGAACACCTTCTCCTTGCTGTCATAGTGGTAAACACTATCCGTAAGCTTGTCCGCAGGTGCTACCTGTGTCGCATTGACTTCTCTTACCATAGCTTCGAGATCTTTCAAGCCCATCTCGCCCTTGTCAGGGACAATGAGAATTTCATGAATGCTCGAGGGTAAAATGAAGAAGTCACCACCGGCTCTCTCAGCGGCCTGCTCCATGAAGTTCTGATATGCAAGAACCCCTGCTCCGTGTACCTTATCCGGCACTGTCGCAACGTAGATCTTCTCGTCTTCGGGAGCTACCGGGAAAATACCCAACATTTCAGCCTGCTCAACGCCCATCATCTCAGCCATGACTTCGCTCATGCCCTTGATCTCAACAGGCTTGATTACCGGTGCGTTCTCCATTGCATCATTGTGCAACTGTTCGGGCGTTACGCCCATGCTCTTGATCAGCTGATTTGTAACAAGGATCGAAGCCCTGCCCTCGTCATCGGAATTCAGTACAAAGCGGTAAACAACCGCCATGTCTTCGATATTCTGATGAGGTACGGTCTCAAGCATTTCCTTATTCGCATCAGCCGAAACAACCTCCATTGCCAGCTTTTCCTTCATCTGTGAGTAATCAGACAAGGAATCGATATCGAAGTCAGGTCTCTGGTTGAGTCCGCTGTTGATAACGTCTACCGCCTTATCTACGACTTCATCGTAGGACTTACCGTTATCAAGCGCCTCATAAAACCTATCAATCGGAATGTTCACTCCGATGTTGCTGCCTTCAGGAG
The DNA here is from genome assembly GCA_024695575.1 of Lachnospiraceae bacterium. Classification (GTDB taxonomy): domain Bacteria; phylum Bacillota; class Clostridia; order Lachnospirales; family Lachnospiraceae; genus UBA1258. Next base: position 659 of record JAILHY010000146.1, on the reverse strand, counting down.
TAACAGTAACCGCTTCATAGCTCTCGTTGAGCTTGTTCACGGTATGCACCGAAAGGTTTACTTCAGCACCAGACTCGTAAAGCTTGTCGCGAAGATCTTCCAAAAAACTCTCTTTAAAATTGTCGTAATCCATTCTGTGTTATCCTTTCTTTTACTGTGTGGCTCCGGATCGTCACCCGGCAGCCTGAAATGATGGCAACCAAAAAGCGCCAGACCCGTTGGCTGCATTCACAACCTTTGGCTGACGCTCTATTTTTGCCTGTATTCTTTTGCAAAAGAAAATGGACTCTGCGATTCGGGCTTTTTGTTTTCCCCCTCGCTTTGTCCATTGTAAATATAACACACTTTTTTTCGCTTGCATATAGCCAAACGATAACCGCAGGTAACAAATGATAACCGCAGGTAACAATTTGTAATTCGAGTTAAATATTAATTGATTACTCCATATTTCTTATGTCGGCCGAGCTAAGTAATAACCCTGGAACAGATCAATTCCGATTTCCACAAGGTAATCAAATTCTTCTTTCCGTTCAATTCCTTCAGCTACAATAAGCATATCCCTTGAATGGAACTCTTCCACCAGGCTTTTGATATTATTCTGCTTTGACTCGTCTTTATCACAGTCTGAGATTAAACACCTATCTAACTTAATAATATCC
>JAILHY010000135.1 GCA_024695575.1 Lachnospiraceae bacterium | reverse complement strand
ACAGCATAGTCAAAACTGATGGGTTCAAGACTCTCATAATTATCTTTCAAATCGGCGAAGGTGTCAAATCCGGTGCGTTCCCTTGCCATGTCCAGAAGATACTTAAGCTTAAAGCCAAAGACGCCGCCGTTCCACCATGCTCCCGCCGCAAGAAGCTTCTCTGCTTCGGGCAGATCGGGTTTTTCTTTAAATCCCGTGACCTTGTCTCCGTCTGTGATGATATAGCCGTATTTCTCGCTTGGATAAGTGGGTCGTATGCCCATCAGCACAAGATTACTGTCGGTCTTTGATACAATGTCCGCCATTTCACAGATCTTGCTGAAGTATTCGTCAGTCACGTAAGGATCTACCGGGCACACGATAACGGGCTCCTCAGGGGAAACCTCCTTAACATCTCTAAGGTACAATGCCGCCAGCATAACTGCGGGAAAAGTATCTCTCCTGACAGGTTCCGCGCACACATCCACCCTGTCCCCCAGCTGATTAAGAAGCTGTGAAGCCTGAGCCTTAAGGGTGGTCACCGTGATCCCCGCATCGGGAGCAGCTTTCTTGAGTCCTCTGTACATTCGCTGGATCATGGACTCCCTCTCACCGCTCGAACAGGTGAAAACCTTTATGAACTGTTTTGATCTGACTCCGTTGGATAAGGGCCACAAACGCTTTCCCGATCCTCCGGACAGTAACACTGTCTGCATAATCTATTCCTTTGTTAGTCAAGTATTCCGGCGGTGATCATGTCACTCACCTCGTATAAAGCCCATATATCCGAATTAAAGCCATCGGGGAAAACCTTAATATAGGTTTCCGCATCCATGAGAGTTTCGATCTTCTCATCCTTCACACCTTTAAGTTCCGGTGAAAGAAGGAGCACTCTTGAGCCTTCGTAGTTTTCTTTAAGCGCTTCGATTCCTGCAAGTAAGGCTTCATCCCGCTCGGGAGTTTCCTTTTCCCGCAGGTATCCCGCAAGGTCGTATCCTATGACGAAAATGAGCTTGTCACTTTCTTTTTCACGTAACTCTGCCGGAAGGCTCTTTACGATATTTGCAAAAGAATCCTTATCCTCAGCCCCGTCCACTGTGGCGGAAGCAGCCGATAGATTAATAAGTTCACAACCGAGCTTACCCTTGATCATCTCAGGTATCGTAAAGCACTCAAGAGAGCCGCTTAGGAACATCCAGTCTCCAAGGAGCACAACGGTTGAGTCGCCGGCTGTTTTCGAGGTATAACGGTTTCTTCTGGCGGCACTTACGTGAGTTTTAAACTCCTCCACCAGCGTATCCGCCCTGTCGTACTCAACCAGATATTTGTCGGTGCTTTCAAGGGCAAAGAGGTATTTCTTGACCTCGTCCGTCATTCCGTATTCGCCAAAGCAAAGTGGATTGTCAAATACCCATTTTTCAAGTCCCAAGGCGTGTACCTTCACATCGGCTCCCCATCCCGAATAATGGATCAGGTCGCTCCAGCAGGAAAGTACTTCTCCCAGTTCCTTGTCCGTATAATCAAACCAGTGTTTCTCGTCATATACCGGCAGATTGATGGAAAAAGAAATCTGCGGATTATCCACAATGTAATCAAGCAGGCACTCACGCAATTCCTGTGAAAAAGCAAGGGGCTGCTCGCTTGAAAGAATAAAGGAATCCATGTAGTTTCTGTAAAACCCGTAAGGATCCATGTAAATGACCACGCGGTTCACTTCGTTGCCGGATTCCGAAATACAGTTAAGAAAGGTACTTAACTCCTCCGGAGTGGAGAAATTGTAATCCACTACCTCGTAGCCTTCGCCGAAGTAGAATTCGTACCATTCCCCAACGCTGTCGTCCACATTCCAGGTAGAAAGATGAACCGAAGTGTATTTGTCGTTTCGAAGCCTGTCTGCCCATTCTTCGTAATCGTGCTTTCGAAGAACAGCCTTATCGTACTCGGAATCAAGAAAATCCATGACCCTCATATCTGTCCTGTCTTCCGATACATTGGCACTGATCCTGTTCTGAAGATTGCTGTCGATGATGACCTGTTTTCTTTTACCCTTGACATAATTGATAACAAGGATTGCAGAAAGGATTATGATAACGGCAATTGTGATTATGTTTATGATTTTAAGTCTGCTTATCCGTTTGTCTTCCATCAGATAAATCCTTTTTTCCTGGCATGTACCGTGCGCACCGTTTTGGGTGCGATGGAAAGCAGGATAAGATAAAGCTTGTTCCTGCCCGTAAGATAGGGAGATTTAAGTCCCCTGAAAAGGTTCTTTCGTATATAAGCCACATTGGCGCTGTATCCACTGTAATCCTTGCGCATATAGGAAATCGGAATATGCAGGAGGTAATCAAGCCGCTGGAACAGTCCAAAGCGAACCGCTATGCTCTTAAGCTCCGGAAAAGAATCCGCAACCATTCCTTCAACTCTGTCCGCATTCTCTATATTATCCGCATAGACCCTTGAAAACTCGTTCCTGTTAATTTTCCTTGTGTTGCTTTCGGGCTTGTAGAAAACGTGATACCTGTACCCCGGAAGAGATACGATCCCTTCGCATTCCATCAGCATTCCCGTCAGGATATGGAAGTCCTCGTTAAGCTTCCCGGGAGGAAACTGCCTTCCTTCAAACATATGCCTGGGAGTCAGCTTGGTGCACATGGAACAGTCTCCCTTATGCAAAAGAAGCTCCTTCAGAAAATCCCTGCTTTCAACAAAGGTTTCTTGATCCGGAGGGGTGCAGACATCCGGCAGGAGATTACCTTCCGAATCGATCTCGTTACGCCCCACCTGAATGATTCGGTTAAAGTCCGCAGCCGGTTTATCCACTGCAGAAACCATGCTCTCAAGGAAATCAGGCTCCACGTAGTCATCGGAATCCACAAAGGACAAAAACTCGCCCTTAGCCTCGGCAACCGCGTTATTCCTTGCAACGGAAGATCCGGCGTTCTCCTGATGGAAAACCCGTATCCTCTGATCCTTCTTTGCATACTCGTCGCAGATCTTTCCGCTATCGTCCTTTGATCCGTCATCCACAAGGATGAGCTCAAAGTCCTTATAGGTCTGTCCAAGTATTGATTCTATGCATTTTCTGAGATACTCTCCCGCATTGTACACGGGAACTATCACCGAAACAAAAGCCATTCTAAGCCTCACTCATGGGACCCTCCGGATAATCCGGTCTCTTGGCCCCGCCGGAAGCAGCAAATTCATATACTCTCTCTGCTGCGGTATTCGCATTCCAAAGGGTCGTGATCGTCTTGTAGGCTTCACGCCCGAGTTTTCCTCTGAATTCGGGATCAAACCCCTTAAGTACTTTCTTTGTAAGGTCAGCGGAGTTTCCCGTCTTAAATATGAGCCCGTTCACCCCGTCCTTAATCAGATAAGGCACCGCGCCTACTGCCCTTGGTGCTACGGTAAGGCACCCCGAATTCATGGCCTCGTTTACTACAGCGCCCCAGCCTTCAAGCCTGTTTGAAGTAAAGACAAATATATCCGCCGCCAGCATTCTTTCCCTTACTTCGTCCGAAGGTATATTGCCGGTAAAAGTAAATCTGTCGGACAGACCCTTTGTTTCCGCCTGCCTCATGATTTCTTCCCGCATCTCCCCGTCACCTGTCATGGTGATGTGAAAATCCTTACCGAGCTTATCAAGGTCTTCGGCTAGCTTTATCATCATCTCCGGATGCTTAAGAGGAATGAACCTTGCAACCCAGAGTATTTCAACCCGCTTATTATCACGCCTTAACGCATCAGGATCCTCGTAGGTTTCCGTTACGGGAAAGTATCCAAATTTAAACTTCTTTCCCCTGTATGCACCTATGAGATCGAAATCACCTTTGACATAAGCTCCGGAACAAAGAAGGAATACGGGGTATTTGTTAAACCGCACGTGATCATGATATTTCTTTTTAAGGCCACGCGGCGAAATAAACTTCCAACGGCCTTCCTTGTATATCCGCTCGGAATATACAAGGGTAAGTTTCCCGGCTTCAAGCCTTGGCATGACGATGTCTGTATCCTCGCATCCGCCGAATATCACGCAGTCGCTGTCCATTATGAGCTTTTCGCAGCGTTCTCTTTCTTTGTACCAAAGCTTCACATAAGGGCGGTTAATGTACTCCGTGTTCCAGCCAAGCCTGACTCTTTCTTCTTCCATGGGCTCGGTCTGTATGAAGTAATAATCATGACCGCAGAGCTCATACATCCTGTCGGAAAAGGGTGCCTGATGATGATTTATGTAGTTTGAAACAAATGTAATGACCATCTGCTGCCCTTTGCTCAGTGTTTCATGGAATTATATATTTCTTTAAGTCTTGCGATATTTCCTGCGGCGTCATGGGTTATAAGGGCATGTTCTCTTGCGTGCTCCGCAAACTCCGAAGCCATGTCGGGATTCCTCCACATTCTGGCGACACCTTCCTTAAGTCCGTTAACATCACCGGGCTCGTAAAGGATACCGTCCCTGCCGTCATCGAAGATACTGGGGATTCCTCCCACTCTTGCGGAAACGCAGGGCACCTTCAAAAGCATTGCTTCCCCCAGGGAATTGGGTGAATTCTCGATGGAGGAAGGGCACACGAAAATGCTGGATCTTAAAAGTCTTTCCCTGTACTTTTCCGCATTGAGGCTGCCGGTAAAGACTACGCAATCCCAAAGATCGTTTCTGTCCATAAGCTCAAGGAGATATTTTCCGTAAGAAGAAATCTTTATCTTATCCTTGAGGGTTTCATGTCTTGTAATGTTGTCTCCCGCGATATAAAGCCTTGCGGAAGGAAATTCAGCCTTTAGAAGTCTTAAGGCACTCAGCATATAATGTGCACCCTTGATGGGATAATTACCCTGGCTGATAAAAATGGAATAAGGCTCTTTCACAACGGGTTCCGTGGGAAGATCGTAGAAATTCTTCCGAAGAGTCTCATTCATGAAATGATACTTAATATCAGGATTTATAGCTTCCGAAGCGTTCCTGTCAAAAGCAGTGCGGCCGGTAATGTTAACGGCTGCTTTAATGGACTTTACTTCATTCTCGGCCCTTAAGGCATATTTCTTTTGCTGAGTCTTAAGAGAGTCCCGGCGAACAAAATCCCTGAAGGTTACCCGGTTGATGACATACTCGGGAAGACCGTCGAAATAGTGATCCTTATATATGTCCATGACTCCCTGAAGGCCTATGAGAATGCGCCCTGGATCATCTTTAAACACCCTCGTCATGGCAAGAGTATGAGGATATTCTGTCCCAAAGATATGCACAATATCCGGCTTAAACTCCTTCACTATGACTCTGAGCCTGTCTTCAAGCCCTTCATCGTAAATCTCGGGGTGAGCGGTATCTTCAAAGAAACCGAAATACTCCGTCCCGTTCTCTGAAAGTCTGAAGTCTTCCTGCTCGCTCGGAACCGGAAAGGCTATACCAAGCTGATAGTCGCCTTCTCCCGAAAAAGCACTCGCAGCTCCTAAGACCCAGCCTTCCTTGTCGGAGGGTTTAAGCCCCATCTTAACGGCTACTGCCGGCAATATGATGTTACACAACCAAAGTATACGCATATTATTTTACAAAGAGATTCCTGAATTTCTGGTAGGCCGCCGAAGTGGCCGGATTTTCGTTCAAAGCCTTCCTTACCCTGCTGAGGGTAAAGAGCCTTACTGCATTATTCTTTGCGATGTCAGCCTTCGAATAGTACCTGCTTATGGCTTCACGCCGTTCTTTCGTATCTCTTTCCCTGTTGGCGCTGCTTTCGGACACGCCGCCGCCTTCGTAGGTGCAGACTGTAAATCCGAGATACACAAACTCCGTGTCTGTCTTAAAGAAGTTATAAAGAAGGTGCTCGTAATCCGCTCTTATCTTAAGTCCCGTGTCAAAGTTCCTTGCTTCAAGCACGTCCCTCGAATAAAAAATGGACTGATGGCAGGGAAGATTTCCGTACAGGTTTCCCTTGGTAAGGGTGGATGCGGGATGAACCAGAGATCTGTTCTTTTCAAAGAAGGCGTCCCCGTAGGCTATGGTGTGTTCCGCCGGCTCCGGAAGCGCTCTCGCAGCCTTCGAAAGCACGGTAGCGTCGTAAAACCTGTCCCCCGAATTAAGGAAAAGCACATAGTCTCCCGTAGTGTAGGTAACCGCCTGATTCATGGCATCATAAATGCCCGAGTCCTTTGTGTATATGAACTTGATCCGCGGATCGAACCCTGCCTTGTAATCATCCACGGAACCGTCTTCCGACCCTCCGTCCTTGATGATTATTTCAAAGTCCCCGTAATCCTGTGAAATTACTGAATCCACGGTCTCCTTTATTTTGGCTCCCGGATTCAGACATACGATAATGATTGAAAATGTCATGGCATAAATATCCAGCTGTAATAGGGCAACAACCTGATGCTAACCTGATAGCAGCTCTTCAAAAAGAAAATGAAATATACCGCAAAACAGAATACTATCCCGCTTCCCATAAGGATCTTCACTTTCTTGTTCTCTATCCGCCTTACAACGGAGGGAAGAAGAAAGATCTGCGCCCCGGCGAAGTAATATCCGAGCCTCGTGTATTCGGGCACGAAGGAGCAGCAGGTATAAACAATAAAGGATATGACGCTTAAGTTAAAGTAAAAGGTATTGCGAATATCGTCCTTTACGGCCTGTTTATAAAAGATGACGCAGAAAATGAGCACCGCTCCCGCCTTAAGGATGTTCATGTATGAAACTCTTCCGGTGTCAAATTCGGACCCCTGATAATAGGGATAAACCTTGAAAATGATCATCCGGTAGAAATCCTTAAAAAAGATAAGGGATGCGGATCCTGCCCCAAGGAGCGCAAAGAACCAGGGCTTCCAGCGGATACGGCAGATATAATATACCGGTATCACTATGAGCACCGTCTTATGCATAAAGGCTGCCAGCACTATGGTCAGGATAAACTCTGCATGCCGCCTCTCGATCACGAATTTCATGGACCAGAGAGCCATGGCAAAAACAAGATAATATCTCACCGTATTAAGGCTTGAATAGTAATAACCGTTGGCAAGGAGCAAAAACAGCGAAAAAGCTATCCATTCACTCTGATCCTTAACGGCCCTTACAAAGAAAAGCACGGTAAAGAATGAGAAAAACGCAAATACTGCGATATAGCTTTCTTTGCCGAAAAGGAACTGAAGAGCCTTTACCAGAAAAAGAAATCCCGGTTCGTAAGCAAGGACTCCTTCGCGTCCGCCGGCGATCTCAGTAAAGTTAAGCTTGTAAACCCAGTAGTCGTTACCCACCGCAACGCGGCACGCGGAAACCGCGAACATGGCAAGGAAGATAAAAAGAACGATGGTCCTGTTGAGGGCTTCCTGATTACTGTTCTTTATGCAGTTTTCACGGATAAGAAGCGCCAGGCCGCAGCAAACGACCATGAGGCCTACGTAAATGACCATGTTTTAATCAATTCCTCGCAACGCTTTACTTAAGCTTTATTTCATGAACGGATGGGGCCACTTGGTCCCTGCGTAATAACCTTTGATAATCCACTTTGCAGGCTTAACAAGATAGGCCTTCGTAACCTTTACTTCCCGTTTTCCAAGTTCAAAAAGAATGTGATCGACGATCTTTCCGTTATGAGCTCCCGAAAGGATATAAAGCTCTGTCTCACCGGAGGAAGGAAGTGTTTCATCACCGGGAAGTGTGCGTCCTGCAAACAAAGCGCCTTCCGGAACCTCACCGTCAAATTCCTGCATCTCTGCGCCGTATTTACGCTCGAAAAGCTCCGGAATATAAACGGAATCGTCCGCCAGTATATATAGACACAGTATAAAGAAAGAAACCACAAGGCCCGTAATGGCGCCAAGCATAAAGGCGTTCTTCCAGTACTTTACATTATTGACTCTGTAGGGTTCGGGAGTCTGATCCAGTATGGTTATGTCCTCGATCTCCGGAAGAAAACTTACAAACTTGCAGAGAGTCTCAACGGACACGCTTTCCACGTCCTTTATTTTTTCTTTGTCCGCATCGGTGATATAAAAGTATATGACACGTGTGTCGGATTCCATGCTGGTGGAAAGCATTGATGCCACGGATTCCTTGGTATAATCGCCGCCAAGCTTGGCTGCAATGGTCCCCGCGATCATGTCCATGCTTGACATTTCGTTCCAGGTATAGCCGTTAACATATGTGTACTGCCCGGTGAAATCGTCATAGTGCAGATTCTCGTGAAACACAATCCGCATCTGGTAGGTGGTGGGCGTTAACACAAGCTTTCCAAGGAGATATCCGCAGCCTATCACGATGGCGCCAATTAGAGTACCTGCTATCAGCACCTTAAATTCTCTGAATATTCGCAAAAGAAACAGCTTTAGATTAAAAGGGTCAGACATCTCGTTCCTCCGTCTGTGTGCCCGCAAGAGCAGTTACCTGATCCTCTCCCACTCCTTCAGTAGCGTCGGGAGTAAAGAGAACCTTCAAAGTCAAGAGCATGAGCTTAAGATCCAGCCAGATGGAGTAATTCTCGATATAGCAGATATCAAGCTTTAATTTGTCGTAAGGGGTGGTATTGTACTTTCCGTATACCTGAGCATACCCCGCAAGTCCGGCTTTGACCTTAAGGCGAAAAGCAAACTCGGGCATTTCCTCCATGTACTGCTTGGCGATCTCTGGGCGCTCGGGTCTCGGACCGATAAAGGACATCTCACCCATAAAGATATTGAATAACTGCGGAAGCTCGTCTATACGAACCTTCCTGATAAAGCGTCCGATAGGAGTGATACGGTCATCATGTTCTTTGGCAAGGCGGGCCACACCGTCGCTTTCGGCATTGACTTTCATGCTGCGGAACTTATGGATCTTAAACTCCTTACCGCCTCTGGTAAGGCGAACCTGACTGTAGATCACCGGACCATGGTCATAGCACTTGATGAGAATTGCCGTAACAAGCATTATTGGTGAGGTAAGTATGATGAGGATAATGGAGCAGATCAGGTCGATGCCACGCTTGATGGCCCGCTCCTCCATCTTGAGAGAATACTCTCTCGTAAGGAAAATGGGGGTATCAAACACATGGAGCATCTCCGCTCCCGACAGGATCACATCGCTGATCTTGGGCATGATATAAACTCTTACATCGTGCCCGTAGCAGAATTTCAAAAGGTCGTTCCTAGTTGCAGCGGGAATATCCCAGATAACTACAGCCTCAAATCCGGAAAGGATCTCCTCGCAGACCTTATCGAATCCTTCGTTGATGTTGATGGTGGCGGAAACTATGTACTTGTCCTTACGGGACTCAAGCTTGTTGACTATATCACCGTAAGGTCTGTCCCCGTGTACAAGAATGAGCTCTCTTGGCGGGAAAAGAACATGATAAACAATGTAAGCCACTATAGTCCATGCAAAGGCCACCAGACACTGCAGGAAAGTCATGAGAATATAGTGCTTGGCTCCGATAAGATCCCGGCACATGAGGCAGATCTGGGCATAGGTGATGACATCTGCAGCGATGGTACCTATGATCTGTGAGAATACCAGCTCCGCATTGCGAAAATATCCGATCCTGGTACCTCCGTACATAGTGGAAAAAGCAACGAGAATGGTCATGTAGACCGCAAGCATAAGGGCATGTCCCTTCTCTGCATAGTCCAGGATCTCCCGTATCTTGACAAAATAGAAATTGAAATAGAAATATGTAAAGATCAGCACCTGAACCATGAGTCCGATGCCGCTCAGCATTATCTGTATCAGTCGCTTAAACGATTCTTTTTTCTTCATGAAAGCGCAAAAATCCCTTCGCACATAGATACTGATATTTTACCACCTTAACAGAAAAAGTGCCACCTTTCGGCGACACTTTAGGGATTTCTTAAGAATTAGAGACGGCGCCACACGGCGGTAATTGCCCACAGGCAGAAATGAAAGGCCGAACTTACCACATTAAGCCCCGCGATCTTCCGATACAGGTTCCAGATCCGCCTTAGTGCTTCCATTTTGTCAGAAGAAAGAGATCCCGAGGAGCGGCGGTATTTCACTAGATTCTCGTTAAGTCCCGCTGCGGTGTGACCGGCTTTAAGAATGTTCCACCAGGTGGCGGTATCCTCGCTCTTTATGTAAGGCATACGGATCAATTCATCCCCTATCACATGGCGGTCAAGCATAACCGTGGAAGTAAAGATGTCCGTGTTATTAAGTGCCGTCTTAAAGGTTCTTCTCTTCGGAACCTTCACTACCGCACCGGTTCCTTTACCGTTCTCATCGGCAAATTCGTACCCCGTAAAAACAAATCCCGTCTGCTGTTCCCTAAGATAAAACAGGGTCCGTTCAAGTTTGTTGGGGCTCCAAAGATCGTCTGCATCAAGGAAGGCGATATATCTTCCGTTGGCAGCTTCAAGTCCTCTGTTTCTGGCTGCGGCAGCGCCCTTATTTTCAGGCTGCCTTATAAGACAGATCCTCCGGTCGTCAAAGCCGTTTATCACATTGACACTTCCGTCAGTTGAGCAGTCGTCCACCAGTATGAGTTCAAAATTCTTTTCAGTCTGGGCAAGCACCGATTCTATGGTTTCCTTCAGAAAACGCTCCGCATTATGAACCGGCACTATTATGCTTATCATTTCCTTCATGTTCTACCTCGGCAGACAGTACACACAGTAACCGCCCGCTGTTCCCACATACTCAAATCCCGCTTTTGCAAAAGAATCCTTTTCGTACTTGCCGTTCTTTTCCTCCGGGATAACGAAGGCGCTGACCCCGTCACCCACAGCCATCTTGGCCATTTCAAGAAGGCTCGGCACGTTCTCTATGTCGTAATAAGGGAAAACTCTCTCTTCATTACCGTAATAGTCTGTAAATACCCTGTAATCCCAGTAGTTTTCAGTAACCTCTTCAAAATCAAGTCCCGCAAGCCTTGTATCGAGGGTAGCCCTTGAATAGGCAGTTCTAATGCTTGCATTAACCCGCCTTACATCCGCCATAAAGTTTTCGCAGGCAAGTACCTTGGAGCCTGAGGGGATAAGCGCCGAAGCTTCCGAAGCCCTGGCTTTAAGCATTCTTTGTCCCGGATCCATATCTGACATGATGGCGAAATTACCTGCCATCAGAATAAGAAACGCGGCTCCCGCAAACAATACGATACGCTCTTTCTTGGTCTTTACAAGTCCCGAAAGCCGTACAAAAGCTTCACTTACAGTTACGGACGGGATCAGGAAAACAAATAGTGAGACCTGTTCTTTTCTGAATCTCAGGATCAGAAGTACCGCTGCCGCGATGATATAAAGATACGCAAGCTTACCCACGGAATTGACCGCCGTAACGCTGTTTCCAAGCTCAAGGAGATTATAATAAATCCTGTCTATGCGAAGAAGTCCCGCAATGGATGAAAGCGCCAGAATGCCGGGGATATATTTCTTTTTCATGAAAAGAAGGATACAAAGCGGGATTGAAAGACCGAAGGCAACGCCGTAACCGGAATACCCCATCCTGAGAACGGAATAACCAAGAGTCACAGGCAACCCGAAGGACGGAAGATACGTGCCTGCAAGCAGTACAAGCATATACATAAGCATGAACGCCCTGTGGCCTGCCTCTCCTTCCGCACCGGGCATCTCTTTCTTTATTCGGGAAACAATCCGGAGATTTCCAAAGAAAACAATAGTGAAAACAATGTATGCCGGAATCTTGAAAGGAATATGGGTAAGGTTGCAGATAACCGAATAGAACATGGGCATGATCAGCACCTTGTTGAAGATGGGCTGACCTGCTGTCATCATCTCACCGGTAAAAGCGGAATAAACGTAGATATCGCCCTTAGCAAGGGTTGTTGCAACTATCTCTTCGGTATTATCAGAAACATCGGAAAACCCTGCATAGAGACAAAATCCCCAGAGAAGCACCGCAGGTAAAAGAATCATCCAGGAGCCCTTCAGGTGTTCTATAAGGTTTGAAGGTTCTTTCTTTTGCCCGGATCGAACCATGCGTACTATGGCAACAACAGCAAAGACTGCAATGATCACCGCAGCCACGGGAACATAGAGCCTTGTTAGCCCTGCAAGATCCATATCCAGCTTAAGGGAAACCAGAAGGCAGGGCAAAAATGCTGTTAGCAATAGTATAAAGGCAAAAATGAACATTCTTTTTCCAAACTCTTTCCGAGAATAAAACTATGTGATATCATGTCTGTCAGACAGAAAAGGAAAAAACATGCGAATCTGGTCCAAATTATTCAAAGACAACCACATGCTCCGGGATTATCAGTATATCGACACATCTGACGATACCCGCACTCATAAAGTCTTCGCGGCACTTGAAAAAACATGCCGCGAATTTGATCTGCCTGTTCCAATATGGTTAGATTCGAATGTGAGCGATTTCAAGCGCCATTCAAAGACCCGTTTCAGACAGGATTCCTTTGTGGAGGAAATATCCTTTGATTACCTGGAAATTGGGGTGATTGAGGAGGATTGACATAACTTAATCCGCTCAAGCGCCGCTCGGGCTGACATGCTCTTCCGAGCATGTCATTTAATAACCTTCAGGGTTATTCTTCTGCCAGTTCCAGGAATCGGCGCACATTGCCTTAATTCCGTACTGTGCCTTCCAGCCAAGCTCCTTAAATGCTTTGTCGGCGTGTGATTAGCATGTGGCAATGTCGCCGGGTCTGCGGGGTCCGATCTCATATTTGATCTTAACGCCCGTAGCTTCTTCAAAGTTCTTAACAATGTCAAGCACGCTGTAACCCACACCTGTTCCCAGATTGTAGATATTAAGACCTGCTTTTTCTTCGATCTTCTTAAGAGCCTTAACATGGCCTACTGCAAGGTCTACTACGTGGATATAATCACGTACGCCCGTACCGTCATGGGTGTCATAATCGTTGCCGAATACGGTAAGCTTCTCGCGCTTTCCTACCGCAACCTGAGTGATGTAAGGCATCAGATTGTTGGGGATACCGTTGGGGTTCTCGCCGATGGTTCCCGACTTGTGAGCGCCGATAGGATTGAAGTAACGAAGAAGAACAACATTCCATTCGGGATCAGCCTTCTGAATATCGCTTAAGATCTGCTCAAGCATGGACTTGGTCCATCCGTAAGGGTTGGTGCAGGTTCCCTTGGGGCATTCCTCGGTGATGGGAATAAATGCGGGATCGCCGTAAACCGTTGCGGAGCTTGAGAAAATGATGTTCTTGCAGCCGTGTTTGCGCATTACATCCACAAGAGTAAGGGTACCTGCGATATTGTTCTCGTAGTACTCCCAGGGCTTGGATACTGACTCGCCGACTGCCTTAAGTCCTGCAAAGTGGATGCAGGCGTCAATCTTTTCTTTTGCAAATAATGCGTCCAGTGCCTCCCTGTCGAGAATGTCGATCTTGTGAAAAGGGACTTCCTTTCCCGTGATCTTTGCAACTCTTTCCAGAGACTTCTCGCTGGAATTGGAAAGGTTATCGATAACAATTACATCGTAACCTGCGTTCTGTAATTCTACTACTGTGTGAGAACCGATGTAACCGGCTCCTCCTGTAACTAAAATGCGCATGTACTCTACATCCTCCTTTTTTCTCTTTCGATAACTGTTATATATCGAAAATGTTATGAATATGCAATGTAAATCTTGAGATATTCTTAATTGCGTGTACAGGCTACTCCATCATTTCTTTCAAAGAAAGGGATACCTTGTAAACTTCCTTTTTGGGAATCTTTGCTTCGGTGGCGACGATATTCACCGCATCCTTAAGGGTGCAGCCACGTTTCACCATAACATCCGTAAGCCTTGCTTCTGTAGATAATTCCTCTGCCTTATCTTCCGTGCTTTCTTCATCCCGTTTGATATATACGGCAAAAGCATACTCGCCTTTACCGGCATCCGGATTGGCCTTTATTTCCGCAAGCACTTCCGTAACCGTGCCTCTGTATATCCGCTCATGAAGCTTGGTAAGATCGTTGCAAAGGGTTACCGGTGCATCACCAAACTCCTTTGAAAGCTTATCCAGAGTGTCCTCGATACGGTTTGGCGATTCATAGAATATATATAGCTCGCTGCGATTGCCTTTAATGTATTCAAACAGCGACTCCCGCTCTTTCTTTTCCCTTGGAAAGAAACCCATGAAAGAAAAGGTGTCCGAGGGAAGTCCCGATACGGACACAACGGTTGCGGCCGCACAGGGTCCCGGAATCCCGATGACTTCGACTCCAAGGCGTGCGCATTCTTTGACCAGAATGTACCCCGGATCGTTTACGCAGGGAGTTCCCGCATCCGAAACAAGCGCAATGTTCTTTCCCGCAAGCAGTTCCGCCGTAAACTTCGAAAGAGCCGCGGTCTCGTTGAACTTGTGATTGGCGCTCATGGGAGTATGAATATCAAAATGGTTTAAAAGTTTGACCGTGTTCCTGGTATCCTCGGCAGCTATGAGATCGGCATCGCGCATGGTCTCAATGGCCCGCGCCGACATGTCGCCGAGATTACCTATGGGAGTGGCCACTATGTACAACTTTCCGCTCATTTAGAGACTAAGCCCCTTGTCTTCCGCACATCCCATTACGATGTTCAGGCACTGAACCGCTGCTCCGCTGGCGCCTTTACCCAGATTGTCAAATCTGGTGGCAAGCATGACACGGTCCTCATTTCCGGTCACAAAAATCTCCATTCCGTCAAAGCCTGCGCAGGCATCGGAAAACAGTGCTCCGCCTGCCTCCACATCGGCTCCTAAAGGCTGAACCTTTATAAACTTCTCGTCCTTATAGTAGTCCGCAAAGAAGCTCTGAAGCTCCGCCGGACTCTTGTGACTCTTTAAAAGATCCGTAAAGAGCGGCACCTGAACGATCATTCCGCTGTGGTAATTGGTGGTAAGGGGTGAAAACAAAGGCTCTCTTGAAAGCCCGGTTATGGCCTTCATTTCTTTTAAATGCTTGTGAGTCTGGCCCCAGGCATACATCCTTGCGCTGTCAAACTTAGGATCCCTGCCCTCTTCCTCGTAGGCTGCGATCAGTTTCTTTCCGCCTCCGCTGTAGCCCGATACCGCAAATATGGATACAGGGTAGTCTTTCGGAAGTATTCCCGCCTTAACCAAGGGAAAAGCAAGTGCTATGAAGCCGCTTGCGTAGCATCCTGGAACCGCGATCCTTTTGGATGATTTGATGGCAGCCCTGTGTTCCTTTGAAAGTTCCGGAAAACCGTAGGCCCAGCCGGGATTGGTACGATGTGCCGTTGAAGCATCGATTATCACCGTGTCGGGATTGTCTACAAGCTCCACAGCCTCTATGGCCGCCTGATCCGGAAGGCACAGAAACGTAACGTCCGATTGATTGATAAGACGCCTGATTTCTGCGGGATCTTTGCGAAGTTCGGGATCTATGGAAAGGATCTCGATGTCATCCCGCCCTTTAAAACGCTCATTTATGCGAAGGCCTGTAGTTCCTTCGCTTCCGTCTATAAATATCTTAGTCATATCTTTTCCTTAACGAAACCATCCTTTGGGAAGGTACTTGGCTGTTGCCTTGATCATGTCATCCGCAAGTTTAATCAGTTCCTCGTCGCTTGCACGACCCTTGCAAAGAGGATCAACAATGAACGCCCTGTATACAAGATCTCTGTCGTATGTAAAAGAAGCCTTAAGTATGCGCTCGTGGTTTAATACATGAGGAAGAACAAGTTCATGTATGTTCTCCGGCAGTTCTCCCGCTGCAATGGGTCTGATGGCATCACGCTCAAATACAGCGTTAGTCTCTACCACTGCATCAGTGGGAAGATTCGGGATCTGACCTGCAAAGTTTGGAACGTTTACATTGCTTATTAGTCTTGTAAGACCGCAAAGAGCCTTGATAAGCATAAAGCCTTCCTCACCGGTTGCTTTAAGTTCCAGCTGCTCTTCACCTCTAACAAGCCTTCCGCTTCGTTCAAGTCTCTTCTGCAGGTCTTCCTTACGCCATGATACGGGAGTAAGTCCAAAGCCCCAGCCTTCAACAGTCTCAGGATTCTTTAAGTACATGTCACCGGGCATGAACTCGGCAAGATGTCTGTCACCGGCTGCTGCTATAAGACCGTATCTGTTAAAGAGATCAAACTTTACCCTGTGCTTGCAGTTGAAGAACTTGTTCATCCAGTTTCCCATATCAGGGGAACCGTATCCTTCTTCAAAATGCTTGTCGATATAGTTTCTGTAAACAGGGAACAGATCTATTCCCTTGTAGCTTGCGTAATCAAACCAGGTAAAGTGATTGATACCCATTACATTGATGTGGATATCATTACGATCGGGCTTTTCTCCGACAATTCCTTCTTCCTTAAGGATTCCGCCCAGAACATCCTGGGTACCGAATACCTCATGGCAGCATCCGAAGGCTTTGATCTCCGGAAATACATGATAAAGAACCTTTACGCACAGTGACATGGGATTGGTGTAGTTGATGACCCATGCCTTGGGACAGTACGCTTTGATGGCTTCGGCAAATTCCGCAAACATTGGAAGTGTGCGAAGAGCTCTTATCATACCTCCCGGACCCGCGGTATCTCCTACGGACTGATAGATGCCCAGTCTCTCGGGCGTATGAACGTCCGACTCCATCTCATCAAAAGTTCCCGGAAGTATGGATATAATGACAAAATCTGCCCCCGTAAGTGCCTTCTCCAACGTGTCGGTCACTTCGTAAGTCCACTTTCCGGGCGCATCCTCTCTGTCTTTTAATCTGTTTCCGATTACGGCATTGTTCTCGGCAGCCTGTCTGTCGATATCATACAGGCGTACCACGCCGGACAGCTGCGGTTCTCTCGCAAGGTCCGTCATGAATCCCCATGCCCAGCCCCGGGATCCTCCGCCTATGTAGGCGATCTTAAGATCATCGGCGCGATCGTTGTTGTAGTACATTACATTTCCCCTTTCTTTATTCCTATGCGGGTTATACACCCGTATTCTGCTGATCTCCGTGCCTGCGGCCGTATCCGCGGGCTTTGTAGTATTTTTCTTTTTCCACGTACATGCGCTTATCGGCTTCAACATAGACAGCCGTCGCCATGGGATTGCGTATTTCCTCCGAATAGCAATGACCGCAGGAATAGCTTACTTTTATGTCCTCGGACTTCTTGTTTCCTTCTTCCACCAGCATATCAAGCTTGGCTAGAGTCACATCAAGCTTGTATTCCGAAACATCCGGTACGATCACTACAAACTCGTCACCACCCATCCTTCCGATGGTCTCGCCGTGGCAGTATATTTCCCGAAGAGCATTGGCAAACCTTACTATCAGCTTGTCCCCCATTTCATGCCCCAGGTTGTCATTGACCATCTTAAGGTTGTTAAGGTCAAACTGAATTATGGCATATTCCTGATTCGACTTGTCCAGCTCTCTGAAGACTTCCTCTATACGACGCCTCGTGGACAATCCCGTAAGCACATCGTTATATGCAAGCCTTGTAAGAAGAACGTTCTCGGCCTCCATATAGGTACTGCGCCTGATCTCTATGACAAAATCCGCCATGAGGGCCATTATGAACACAAATGCTCCTGCCGCAGTATAGCTTCTGTAGGACCGCTGGGCTCCAAACAGAGTTGTATAGGTCTTAAGTACATATGTCACAATATCCCGAAGAGAGAAAAGAAGCAGCGCCGCAACTCCCCACATCAGCCAGTTATGCTTGTGCTCGCTCTTTACATCCCGCCAGATAAGCACCGAAGAATAAATAACGGTGCAGACTATCAGACCGAGATAAAACTCAAAGAATATCGGGAAGTGAATAATATTGAAGCAGTTTAATCCCGAAGTTATGAGGAACAGCTGGATCAGTATGAAAATAGCGGCAAAATAAAACCTTGTCTCCCACTTTTTCGCACGCTTCTCAACATCTTCCCTGAAGTAAAGGAGCATGGGAACAGGACAAAGATACAAAGAAAAATACTCAAGATATGACTTGAGTCTAAGATTGTCCGTAAATAAAAAGTTGAGGTTGTAGGAGCAAAGGGTCCAGCATCCTATGCACAAAGAAAAAACGCCAATGCAAAGAAGTCTTTCTATGGAGAAAGACTTAAAATACATGGCAAAAGTAACTATGGTAACGGTAAAACCCGCAAGTATCAATGTAATGGAAACCGTCAGAGGAAGGAGGCGTTCTCTGTAAAAGATCCCTATTCCGTACAGGGCATCATAAACAAGAGGCGCGTCAATGGTGGAAAAGGCCCTGTCTTCCGTAACAAGCATGGTAATCTTAAGCTGCTTGCCCGCAGAACCGTCGGGTAATCCAAAGTACACGCATCCGGCTCCCAAAAGCCTGTTGGTCTCGTAATCATCAAGTCCGTAAGAATAAACATTCTCACCGTCAACATAAACATCCGTGGCACTGTAGGGCACGCGAATAAGCATCCCCACCTTGTCAGGCAGATCCGCAGGAAGGGTGGTTTTGAGCACAAACCAGTCACCCCGCTTCACATTCTTGACATGGAAATCGTCAAGATTTACATCGGAGTAATCCTGAGTGTTATTTATTTTCACCGTCCAGCCGGTTTTTAATTCCGCCCTGTTGTATTCATTCTGCGCCTGACTTGCTCTGATATAGATAGTCAAAAAACTTGCAACCGCCAGAACGAACAGAACAACATGCAGAATCGTGCTGCGAAGTTTATGCATTATCAATTAACCAATATACTTTTTAAGAGTTTTCTCTATAGCGCCGGGTCCTTCAAGCATTTCAAGGAAATATCCTTCAACCCGTTCTCCGAGTCCTACGCTATAAAGGTCGCTTCCAAAGATTCCCGCATCGGAAAGAATGGGTTTAACGGTTTCGTGAATTTCTTTGTCTCCCAGTTTAACTCCTGCCATTCTGGGTACCAGCACATCAAGCATGGGATCCGAACTTAATTCGAATTTCTCGCCCTTATCGTCAATTCCCATTAAATACCTGAGCCATCCCGCAAAAACAAGGGGAATGAACCTAAGATCAGCAGGATCAAGATCGGGGCGTGCCTTATATGCTTTGATGGTCTCGCCGAAACGTATGCCAAGCTTCTGTGATGTGTCGGTGGCAATTCTCTGAGGAGCATCCGGCATAAAAGGATTGGGAATACGTACATTCACAACCTGATCGATGAAATCACGGGGCTTAAGCACTCCGGGATCCACAACAACGGGAAGTCCTTCTTCGTAACCGATTATCTCCACGAGATGCTTCAAAAGCGGATTCTGCATTTCCTTTGAAACGAGAGTGTATCCCATGAGGCAGCCAAATACCGCAAGAGCCGTATGAAGAGGATTTAGGCAGGTGCAGACCTTCATCTTCTCCACCTTGTCTACGGTTTCTTTGTCCGTAAAGATCACGCCTGCGCGGTCAAGAGCCGGACGGCCTGCGGGGAACTTGTCCTCGATGACCAGATACTGTGACTCCTCGGCATTAACGAAGGGTGCCACATATGTGTTCTTTGATGTGATAACGGGCTCCAGTGCCTCGATTCCGTCTCCGATAAGAATATCCTCCACACTCTTGTCGGGACGGGGAGTGATCTTATCTATCATGGACCAGGGAAAAGAAACCTTTCCCTCATCCTCGGTATAATCAAGGAATTCCTTAGGTGCAACACCGTTATCGACCCAGGCCCTGGCAAAGGCGGTCACCGCAGCCTTCAGCTTGTCACCGTTATGAGAACAGTTATCCATGCTAACCATTGCTACGGGCTTGGCACCGTTTTCAAACCTGTGGAAAAGAAGGGCCGAAACCTTGCCCATGTAGCTGCGAGCCTTATAGGGACCGTTCTTAAAGTCCTCCGCTATGGGAGCGGGAGTGTTGCCCGAATTATCCTTAAGGCTGTAACCCTTCTCCGTAATGGTAAAGCTTACCATCTGCAAAGAAGGAGCGGCAAATATTTCTTTTAATCTATTGTAATCATCGGAGTTGTCAGGGTCAACCGTAAGAGACTGTGCAATGCTTCCTATAACAGCTTTACGTATCTGACCGTCTGCACAAAGAGTTACGGCAACTCCCAGATTGTCGTGAGGTCTGTACATTTTGTCTATGATCTCGTAGTCAAAACCTTCTGCAGCGATAAGGCCGGATTTCTCAATGCCTTCATCCAGGAGATTTTCCATAAGGTCAGCCTGAAATGCGCGGAAAATGTTACCGGCTCCGAAGTGGATCCACTTGGGATTCCTGCGGGTCTCTTCGATCATGGCATCGCGGTCGTACTTATAAACGCGATAACCTTTCTTTTCCCATTCCGCCTTGTTTTTTAAGCCTTCTTTACTTAAAATCATAGTTTTCCCTCACGTATATTACTTATTTGCTTTCTCAATAGCTTCCCACAATCCGTTCAAGTAAGCTGCACCGAGTGCGCGGTCGTAAAGGCCGTAACCGGGCATTGCAACCTCACCCCAGATCATACGGCCGTGGTCGGGACGGATGGGGCCGTCAAATCCGATGTCGTAAAGAGCCTTCATGATCTCGTACATATCGAAAGTACCGTCGCTTGAAAGATGGGCGCTCTCTTCGAAATCAGTGGGTGAATTGAACTTAAGGTTACGAACATGTGCAAAATGAATTCGCCCCTTAAGTGATCTTATCATATCCGGAAGGTCATTTTCCAGATTGGTACCGTATGAACCGGAGCAGAAAGTAACACCGTTATGAGGGTTGTCAACCATCTTCATCATACGGAGAATGTTTTCTTTGTTAATGATAATGCGGGGAAGACCGAATACGGACCACGCAGGATCATCGGGATGGATCGCCATGTTGATGTCGTATTTGTCGCAAACAGGCATTATCCGCTCAAGGAAGTACTTTAAATTAGCAAAAAGCTTTTCGTTGTCAACATCCTTGTACATTTCAAAAAGTTCTTTAACATGAGCCATACGCTCAGGCTCCCAGCCGGGCATAACGTGTCCGTTGGAATCACCTGCGATGGAATCAAACATCTTCTCGGGAACCAATGCATCGATTGCGGCCTGGCTGTATGCAAGTACGGTTGAACCGTCGGGACGCTTGCGGGCAAGCTCCGTTCTGGTCCAGTCAAATACAGGCATGAAATTATAGCAAACCATGCGGATGCCTTCCTGTCCGAGGCGCTCCAGAGTGGTGATGTAATTATCGATATATTTGTCTCTGTCGGGCGTACCGATCTTGATGGCATCGTGAATGTTAACGCTCTCGATACCGGCTATGGTAAGGCCGTGAGCCTCAACCTCAGCTTTGAGAGCACGGATATCCTCAACCTCCCAGGCATCTCCCGGAACTGTATCATACAGAGTTGTAATGACACCCTTTACTCCCGGAACCTGACGGATCTGATCGAGTGTAACGGAATCATGTTTGCTGCCAAACCAGCGCATGGTCATTTGCATATAAATATCCTCCTGTTGTTTCCCTTCCGGGATGCTTAGTTAAAGCCGAGATTCTTCTGCAGAAACTTCTTTATGGCCGTTATAACGGGTCCAAGCATAAATACCATGGCAACCGTGACGATACCGACTGTTCCGCCCAAAAGAAAACCGCCCAGAGTCATAAGACCGTCCCAGGCAATACGTATCACCATAAAAGGGATCTTGGGAAGCTTCCTTGATACTATGGCAGGGATCGAATCGTAGGGAGACTGCCCAAGGTCAACAGCCATGTATGTCGATGCTGCAATAACAAACCATATAAGTGCAGGTATCATGATAGACACGCGGGTCTTAAAAGGCTCAAAGAAACCTTCCGGCAGGAAATGAGAAAATACCCACTGGGTAAAGTCTGCCGAATAACCCACAAGTATGGCGTTAGCCAGTGTCCCGAGCCCGATCTGCTCACGGCCGAAAGCAAGCACCGCCATAAATAAAAGAATGTTGAAAATCAAAAGAGTGGTCCCGAAAGGAAGGCCCACTTTTGATGAAATACCATAGTTGAGTACACTGCAGGGGTCAGTACCGAAATCCACCTGATTAAGCCAGAAAACGCCGAATCCCTGGCAGCATACGGCTATGATCACAAGAACCGCACGCAAGCCGAAGCGGTTCTTCTCCTTCGGCATGCGGCGGAAAAAATCTAAAAATCTCTGAAACATATAATTCTCCAAAAAACTTAAACAACTAACCGGATTGATTACTTCTGCTCGGCCTGAACC
>JAILHY010000122.1 GCA_024695575.1 Lachnospiraceae bacterium | reverse complement strand
TACTTGATTTAACAACAATAAATATATCACAGTGCCTTACATTCTTAAAGATAAAATATCAGTTTCTCTAGCAGCTGATATAGGCCCCTGCCTGAACCTTCCACATGGCAGCGTACTTTCCGTTTCTTGAAAGGAGCTCTTCGTGGGTTCCCTTCTCTACCACACGACCGTTTTCAAGCATGACTATGCGGTCTGCGATCCTGGTGGTGGAAAGTCTGTGGGATATGAATATTACGGTCTTATCTTTGGTAGCCGTGAGCATGGCGTGATTAAGCTGATACTCAGCGATAGGATCAAGGGCGCTGGAAGGCTCGTCCAGGATCATAAATCCCGAATTCTGGTAAAACACTCTCGCAATGGCCAGTTTCTGCGCCTCGCCTCCGGAAAGGTTTATGCCGTCTTCGTAGATCTCGGTTGTAAGGTTTGTGTTAAGACCCTTTTCCGTTGAGTCGATCCTTCTCTTTAAGCCGCTGTCCGTCAGTGCCCGGTTAACGGCATCCGCCTCTCTTTCATTATAGTCGTCCATGACCACGTTCTCTGCCACGGTTCCCGCAAATATCTTAAAGTCCTGGAACACGACTCCGATGGACTTCCGGTACTTTCCAAGGTCATATTTCCTGATATCCTCAGAATCCATTTTGATCACGCCGCCGTCCGGATCGTAGAGCCTCATAAGAAGCTTAACAAGAGTGGTCTTACCTGCTCCGTTATAACCTACCAGGGCTATCTTTTCGCCGGGTTTGATATCAAGGTTGATATCGTTTAAAAGAGGTTCTTTTTCTTTGTCATAGGCAAAAGATAGTCCCTCCGTCTTGATGGCATGGGCTGAATCCAACGGAACCAGATCTCCCTCTGATGAAAGCTTGGTTTCATACTCTAAGAAATTCCTGATCTTCTGCACATAGAGGCTTGTCTCGCAGGCAAAAGGATAAGTGTCCGTGAAGACTCTCAGGCTTCGCTTCATGCGTCCAAAGGAGTTGTAAAGGATCGCCACGGTACTGAAGGAAAGAGCCTTAAGAACGGCAGCCTTAAATACAAGATATCCAATATAGAGCACGTCGCAGAAGAAATCGTTTCCCACATAGTTGCCCATGTATCTTTGGAAGAAATGCCTGTAAGCGTACTTTTTCTCGGTATTGTAGACTTCGCTGTTGGCCTCTGCAAAAGTCTTAGTGAGGCTATCCTTAACTTCAGGATTCAAGCGGATCTCCTTGGCGTAATCTCCAAGATAGAATACACGCTTAACATACTCGCGCTTTCTTTCGTGAGGGTTTCTTTCAACCCTTATCTTATAGGAGAGCCTGTTGTAGGCCTGCATAAAGAAAAAGGTCACGAAGAAAGAAGCAACGGCAAAAGTGATTGACAGTACGTCTTTCTTAACGAAATAGATGCCGGAAGTGATAAAGGTCGCAAGCCCCGCAAATACGTTGCAAAGGAAAGTAATGCAGCGCTCTATCTGATTGTCCACCTCGGATATGGCAAGGACCATTTCATTGTAATACTCGGGATTGTCGTAGCACTCAAGGTCCAGTTCCTTTGCCCGCTCATAAAGCATGAGTTTGATGGCTTTGCTTACTTTTGGACTTTCTTTGGCACGCACATAATCCCCCACCCATACGGTAAAGGCCATACCTACGGATATGCAGACAAACAAAAGGATGACCACAAAAGCCACGCGCTTGAAGGGGTAGCCAAACTCCGCCGCTTCCAGCACGTAACCGATACCTACGGTATGCTCAAAGAATATGGACACCTGGTTTCTCACCGCATCCAGTACGGTAAAGATCACAAGCATCGGGGAAGCCTTGAAACAAAGCTTGATCAAAAACATGTTGTTGGCGATAACGGTCTTTACAGGCTGCTTGTTTTCGTTCTTCTTATCCATCACACAGCCTCCGTTTCTTCGATCGCCAGATAGTTCATGGCCTGACGCTTATACATCTTGGCGTATTTGCCATCGAGTGCCATAAGTTCCTCGTGTGAACCCTCTTCCACCAGGCTTCCTTTTTCAAGCATAAAGACCTTGTCACAGTGCTTGACTGAGGATAATCTGTGGGATATGAACAAAAGGGTATGTTCACTTCCCTCGGCTGCAATATTGTTGAAAAGATCGTATTCCGCGATAGGATCAAGGGCGCTTGAAGGTTCGTCAAAGATCTTAACGGGTGAAGGCTTGGCAAATGTCCTTGAAACAGCCAATTTCTGGCTCTCACCACCTGAAAATACCGCACCCTCCGAGTCAAATTCCTTGGTCATTACAGTATCTACACCCTTGGGAAGGGACATGACCTTGTCATAGATACCGGCCTTTTTAAGAGCCTGCTCCACTACCGCATCATTATTCTCATATTTTCTTCCCATAAGGACGTTTTCTTTTATGCTCATACTCATGATGGCAAAATCCTGGAATGTGGTGGCAAAAATGTCCCTGTAAGCGTGAAGATTATATTCTTTGATATTTTTACCGTTAAGTAAGATCTCGCCCTCTGTGGGGTCGTATAAGCGTAGCAAGAGCTTAATAATTGTTGTCTTACCCGCACCGTTATGTCCCACAAGAGCTATGTTCTCACCCTTCTTCATGGTAAAAGAAAGGTCTTTGATGGTTTCTTCGTCTACATAGGAGAAACTTACGTGCCTGAATTCAAGAGATTCAAAGCCAATCTCTGGTATGATCCCGTCCGTATCTTCCGGGATCTTTTCTTTGTACTCAAGAAAACCACGAAGATTATTGATGAAGACGCCGTCTTTCATAAAGTTGACTATGTCATCAAAAAGTCCGATAAGGATCCATGTCATGGAAACCATCATACTGGTCATGACTGTAAGTTCAGCAAGAGAAACGGTTCCCGATACCCGGTTTCTGTAAATTCCGTAAAGAAGCATTCCTTCGAATATGGTGGTGAAAGTAAATGTAAGCTTCCAGAAATTCACGAATGCGTTGGGAAATGCGTATTTTGCAGCAGCACGCACGTTTATATCCGTGCCTTTCTCGTACTGGTGTCTCAGACGATTGAAAATGTTAAATAACCGCATCTCCTTGGCATAATCGGGAAGATACATGGCACGACCCACATAGTTCATGATCTTGTTGCCGGGCACCTGTTCCTGATAACGCTTGTATTCAAGCTTATTCTTGATGGAGCCGAACAGAAAGTTACCGAGCAGAGGACAAACGATGAACAGAACCGCAAACTTATCGATCCTGTACATTAGCCAGAACACAAAGCCTGTGGCAATGGTTCCGAAGATCACGCCAAAGAAGCGTCTTTCCACATCGATAATGTGATCGTCAGCCTTGTCCATGGCCATGGTATATCTGTTGTAGAACTCTGAATCCTCGTAGCATGAAAGCTCCACATTGCCGGCCTTTTTAAAAAGCATATTATAAAGCTTTAAGTAAAACTTCTGAGCCTCAAGTTTCTGAGTCACTTCGTTGTAATGACTGAGATAAAAATTAACCGTAGCCATTACTGCTCCGCAGATCCCGACGTAGATTATGATCTCAGTAAAATCCGCATCGTTTGACAGCTTATCTACGATATGTTTCATGAAAACGGATGAGAAAAACACCCACTCGAAATATCCAAGAACGCCCATAAGCATGATGTTATAGAACATGATCTTACTGAATCCGTAACCAAGCTTAAGAGCATAGAAATCATTTTTCAGGGTCGCCCCCAAAGATAGTTTATCCTTCTTATTGTCCATACACGCCCCCAATA
>JAILHY010000091.1 GCA_024695575.1 Lachnospiraceae bacterium | reverse complement strand
CTATATTGACCTTGGCTCCGATTGCCTCAATACAATCGATTGTAGCCAATATATCTTCCGAAAAAGAAACATTCTCAATAACGCTTCGTCCGTCAGCCATAGCAGCAAATATCAGAAATCTGTGGGCCATACTCTTTGAAGGCGGCGCAGTTACCGTGCCCTTTGCGAGCGAGGGTTCAAATACGATGCTCATTCTTTTGCCTCCGAAAGAAAGTCCATAGCCTCGAGATAGCCGTTAATTCCATGACCGGATATGGTTTTTTCGCATGCCGCACGAACATAAGAGATCTTGCGAAACTCTTCCCTTGAATCCACGTCGGAGATGTGCACTTCAACGGCAGGAATAGAAACTGCTTTAAGCGCATCCAGAATGGCTACGCTTGTATGTGTATAAGCACCGGGGTTTATAACTATGCCGTCCACCAGTCCGTAGCAGGCCTGGATTTCATCCACAAGGTCACCCTCGTGATTGGACTGAAAACACTCAACTCTGATGCCTTTTTCCCTGGCGTGGTTTTCGATAAGTTCCACCAGTTCCTTGTATCCCGTATGGCCGTAGATCCCGGGCTCTCTTACTCCGAGCATGTTAAGATTGGGGCCGTTTATAACCTTAATAAACATTAATGATTCTCCTGATCTTGGAAAGATTCTCTACAGGTCTTCCCTTTAATTCTATGGCAAATTCCGAGTATTTCCGGTAAAGGGGCATTCGTTCTTCGTAAAGCTTTGCAAGCTTCTCTGCTGAATCCGATAAAGGTCTTCCGGCAGAAGGCTTTATATTCTTACTGTCTCTGTTAAGAAAGATCACGGTACCTGTGCGTCTTAGTACAGCCATGTTTTCAGGCTTTTTAACGCAGCCGCCCCCTGTAGCTATTATACTTCCGGGGCATTTTGAAACTTCCATTATGGCTTCGGTTTCAAGTTTTCTGAAATGATCTTCCCCGTACTTTTCGAATATCTCAGGGATGGTCATACCGGCTTTTTCCTCGATATAATCGTCCGTATCCACGAACTTAAGCCCGAACTTCTCAGCCGATAATTTACCGAAGGTTGTCTTACCTACAGCAGGCATTCCGATAAAAGAAATTGTGCTCTTTTGAAGCTTAATCTCCAGATAAACGGATTTAATCTTTTCTCTGTCGATATCGGTTCCCGTAAAGATTTTGGCTGCTTTGACCGCCTGCATAACAAGCATGTAGAGCCCGCCTGTTGCCTTAACACCCATCTCTCGGGCCTGTAACACAAGATCCGTATTGTAGGGGTTGTAGATACAGTCAACTACACCTTCAAGATTATGAAAACACGAAATATCCATGGGTGATGCATCCATATTGGGATACATACCGACAGGGGTCGTGTTGATGATAAACTCTGTATCGTCCATTTTGGAAGCAGTCACATAGGAAACAGCTTCCGGGCTTTCTTTCCTTGAAACCTTGGTAATCTTTGAAGCCCCAAGATCCTTAGCCACCTGATATGCGGTCTTTGAAGTTCCGCCGGTACCAAGAATAAGAACGTGCTTGTCTCTCAAGCTCATCTTATGCTTGTTTAAAAGAGCCTTCATGCCGTAGTAGTCGGTGTTATAGCCTCTTAACTTGCCGTTTTTGTTAACGATGGTATTAACCGCACCGATCCTGGCTGCAGCAGGATCAACATAGTCAAGATATGGAATAACCTGTTCCTTGTAGGGAATCGTTACATTAATCCCCCTGAAATCCTTCTTACGCATGAAACTTTCAAGTTCCTCAGGCGCAAGCTCGCAAAGTTCATATTCATAAAGTCCGAACTTTTCATGGATCTCTTTTGAAAAACTATGGGATAAGTGCTCAGCGATCAATCCGTAATTCATTCTTTTACCTCGCCCGAAAAGAAATCCGTACCGTATTTCGAACTTAAAATATCATAAACCGTCAACATTGTAACTGCGTCCACCACTACCCTTGCTCTGTGGATGATCGCAGGGTCGTGACGTCCGTTTATCACAAGTTTTCCTTCTTTTTCCTTGCCGATAACAACAGTATCCTGCTCCTTGTAAATGGAGGGAGTAGGCTTAACCGCAAGTCTGAAGGTTACGGGCATTCCGTTGGTTATACCGCCGTTGATGCCACCGTTATTGTTAGTCTTAGTCTTAACTGTCCCATTCTCCAAAAAGAAAGGGTCGTTGAATTTGCTTCCGTTTGAATTTACAAGATCAAATCCTGCCCCGAACTGGATGCCCTTGATCCCGGGAATTGAGAAAAGCGCATGGCTTAACACACTTTCCATGGAATCAAACCAGGGCTCTCCGAGACCTGCGGGAAGTCCAAGGATCACAGACTCAAGAACGCCTCCCACAGAATCCCCTTCCGAAGCGGTCTTCTCAGTAAGAGCGATCATATCCTCGGCAGCTTTACTGTCTAAAACAGGATAAGCCCTGTCATACAGAGTGTCGATATCTGCTCTTAAATCCTCAAATTCACGATCCTTAATGTTACCAAGGCTGTAAATATGAGTTCCTACAACAATTCCCTTAGAAAGTAACACGGGTCTTATAACACCGGCTGCAGCAACCACCGCAGCGGTAATACGGCCGGAAAAGTGTCCCCCGCCGTGATAATCTTCGAATCCTTTATACTTAACGTGCGCCGCATAATCAGCGTGTCCCGGACGGGCAAGCCTTTCCTCGTCCTTGTCGTAATCGGAGGAATGCTGGCTCTTGTTTGGAATGAGAATCGTAAGGGGCGTACCCGTTGTATATCCCTTATACTCCCCGCTTGCAAAAAGAAACTCGTCCTCTTCGACCCTTGATGTGGAGATCTTGCCGGAGGGCTTCCTTAAGTCAAGAAGATGTCTTATGACATCTCTGTCGATTTTAATTCCGGGAGCAAGGCCGTCCATCACCACCCCGATGTAAGGGCCGTGACTTTCGCCGAATATGGTAATTCCCAAACTGTTTCCAAATGTGTTTTTCATGCCGGCTCTTTCTCGCTTTAAAGCGCTACATTAAGGCTTATTTTACTATCATTTCGGGCAAATGTAAAGAAAAATTATACTATGGTCCCGCCTCCGAGCACTATATCACCATCATAAAATACGATGGACTGTCCCGGCGTAATGGCTCTAACCGGCTCATCAAATACAAATTTCAGTCTGCCGTTACCTTCGTTGAAAATGGTTCCGGGCTTTTCTGCCATTCTGTATCGTACCTTGGCTGAGCACTTTAATCCGTCCGGAATTTCGCCTCCCGCAATCCAGTTATTATCCTCGGAATATACTACCGTACCGAAAAGATCCTCATTGTCGCCAAGCACTACTTCATTCCTGGCAACATCGATGGCGCATACGTACACCGGCTTACCCATGGCAAGCTTAAGGCCTTTCCTTTGTCCGATGGTGTAATTGATGACGCCCTCATGCGTTCCAAGGACATTTCCCTTAAGATCCACGAAATTACCCGGTACGCTCTTTTTCCCGGTATAGGCTTCGATCACCTTGCCGTAATCTCCGTCCGGAACAAAGCAGATATCCTGACTTTCTGCCTTGTGGGCGTTAAAGAAACCGTGCATTTCCGCTATTTTTCTTGCTTTTTCCTTGGAAAGAGCTCCAAGCGGAAAAAGAATATGTGAAAGCAGCTCCTGATTGAGCCTGAAAAGTACATAGCTTTGGTCTTTGTTTAAATCCTTTGACTTACGAAGAACAAAAGAATCACCGGCCTTCTCCACAATGGCGTAATGTCCCGTGACTATCTTATCGCAGTTAAGTTCTTTCATTCTTTCATAGAGCTTGTCAAATTTCATGTATCTGTTGCACTCTATGCAAGGGTTCGGGGTTCGACCGCAAAGATAGCAGTTAATGAAATTATCGATTACTTTCTCTTTGAAACCGTCTTTAAAATTGAAAACATAGAAGGGCATGTTCAGTTTACGTGCAACGCTCCTCGCGTCCTCCACGTCATCAAGGGAACAGCAGGATTTCTCGGATTTCTCCGTAACGGCATCGAACAATTTCATGTTGCATCCGATGCATTCATATCCCTGTTCAATTGTGAGTGCTGCGGCAACACTCGAATCTACGCCGCCGCTCATGGCGATCAATGCTTTCATAACTTTCCTTTCCCATATAACAAAAAAACTCCGCAATTCAGCGGAGTTAATGCCGGCGATGGGACTTGAACCCATACGTTGTTGCCAACAACAGATTTTGAGTCTGCCTCGTCTGCCATTCCGACACGCCGGCATAT
>JAILHY010000087.1 GCA_024695575.1 Lachnospiraceae bacterium | reverse complement strand
CTTTAAAAAGCTCTGAGCATCCGTTAATCCATTCAGACAGAGGATGTCACTATCGTTGGCCGGAATGGCTTGACTTAGTAAACGGTGCCTCCCTTACCCGTTCTATGTCAAAGAAGGGATGCTCGCCGGATAATTCCGCTTGCGAGGGCTTCTTTGGACGACTTAAGAACGAAATGTTCTATAACCGGAACTGGAATCATGTATCTATAGATTCCTTTATCTGGGAACTTGATGAATACATGCATTGGTACAATGAAGATCGTATCAAAATGGTACTTGGAGGAATGAGTCCTCTTCAGTATAGACGTAGTCTGGGAATAGCAACTTAGTCCAAGAAAACGTCCGCATGCCCAAATCGAAAAAGATGTGGAATTTAAAAATTCATATTACGAACTGTAAGATTCTTCGACTCCGCCTCACTTCGCTAATGTTGAAAGATTTGCGAGGTGAAGCGGAGTTTTTTATGCACTTTTTGCGTTTCACTCAACACTTACCCACTTAATGACAAAAAATGCACAGGATTTACTCAAAACATACAAAAATCTGAATAGATTTTACGCCCTGCATCTTGTAAGATTAATTCGACAGTTGTAATCTGCACCATTTTCGTGCGGATAAACAAAAACAATTGGAGGTAAATTATGAAAAAGACAGGCAACAAAGTTGCAGCTTTAGTTCTTTCAGCTGCTATGTGCGTAACATTGCTTGCAGGCTGCGGCGGATCAACCGCATCTACCACAAGCACCAGCACACCCGCTTCAACTTCATCTGTTGAAACATCAACTCCTAAGGTTGACACCGAAGCAAGCGTATCAAACGAGCCTCTTGCAGAGACCGCTACTTATTCCGAAGCTCCCATGCTCGCTGAGCTTGTAGCAGCAGGCAAGCTTCCGACAGTTGAGGATCGTATTCCTGATCCCGAGAACGTATTCGTAGAGAGAACAGACGCTACCGGCGCTGCTCTTGAAATCGGTGTTTACGGCGGCGTATTGAACCTTGGCCCTGCAGGCGGTTCATGGGGACTTTCAAGACCTACTCTTGAATCCATCATCCGTTACAATACCGATGGTTCTTACTATCCTAACGTAATCAAGTCCTTTGAGCACAACGATGACTACACCGTATGGACCTTCAACTTAAGAAAAGGTATGAAGTGGTCCGACGGCGAAGATTTCAACGCTGATGATATCACCTTCTGGTATTATATGTGCCATCTTAACAACTTCGACTCCAAGAAGAGCTGGGCAGCTCTTGTTGACTACAAGGAAGAGACAGGCGAAGTTGACGACGAAGGCAATCCTAAATACAAGACATATTACGCAACTCTTAAGAAGGTTGATGATTACACCGTAACTTGGACCTTCGTTAACCCCAAGTATCCCGCAGACTTCATCATGAACGGTGACTTCAAATTCTGTTGGGCTCCCGAACATTACCTTCATGACCTGATCCCTGAGTCAGAGCAGTTCCCTTATGTTGAGAACGAGTATTGGCCTGCAACAGGTCTCAGCGAGGAGCAGGTTCTTGCCAACGCTATGGCAAAGAAGATCGACTCCGCAACCGCTAAGGATCTTGGTAAGGCAGTTATTTACAATTTCTGGAATACAGCAGGCATCCCTTCACTTAACAACTTCGTACTTTCTACAGTAGAAGGAAACAGCAAGAAGGATGATCCTCTTTGCATCCAGGTTAGAAACCCCTACTTCTGGAAAGTTGACGCAGCAGGCAACCAGCTTCCTTACCTTGATGAACTTCACTGGAATGCAACAAGTGCTGAAGGTCAGGAACTCCTTATGTTCCGTGACGGCACCATCGATGTTACCGATATCGCTATGAAGGATATCGCATCCGTTCTTCAGGATATGGGCGACAAGGCTCAGTTAAGATCTTATGCAAGCTCTAACTGGGGCAGCGTTCAGATCACATTTAACTACACCAACGAAGATCCTAACTACGCAAACCTCTTCTTAAATCCTGATTTCCGTCAGGCAATGTCTATCTGTGTAGACAGAAGCCAGGTTTCCGAACTTCTTTCCGATGGCTTCCTTGAGCCCGGACAGTGCGCTCCTTCACTTGGTAACTTCGGTTACGATGCTGAATGGGAGACCAAGTGGACCGAGTACGATGTTGACAAAGCTAAACAGCTCCTTGAGAGTTGCGGCCTTGTAATGGGATCCGACGGATTCTATGATTTCGCAGATGGTTCCGACTTTACTCTTGATTTCCTTGAGTATGACGAGACCCAGGATGAATCCTATCCTGTATTTGAGCAGTATTTTAACAAAGCCGGTATCAAGTGCTCAATCCAGAGTCTTGAAGTAGGTGCTTTCGATAATGAAGTACGTAATACAAGAACATGGAAAGCAATCATCGGACCTCACACCAGCATCGGCGGACTTTCACTCTATGACCGTGTTGCTCCTTTCGTTCCGATCCAGGGCGATGCAGCAGAGTGGTACAGCCTCTTTGGTAAGTGGTATCAGACCAATGGAGCACAGGGCGTTGAGCCTCCCGCAGAGATGAAGGAACTTATCAATCTTTACGAGCAGTGGGCAGCTACTCCCGATGAAAACAAGAAGGAAGAGCTTAACCTCAAGATTTACGATGTTCACAAGCAGAACCTTTGGTCTCTTGCATACTTAAAGGCAGCAGGTCAGTACGTAGTTATTAATTCAAGTGTTAAGAACTACGCTAACAACCTTGTTGATGCAGACCTTTATCAGTACAAGAACATGGCTCACTACGAAGTCCTGTTCAAAGTTCAGTAATACCAATCAGTTATTTTAATAACATGCACTGGTGACTGATCCGGAGACGTGCGATTTTCTCCACGTCTCCGGATTTTTACCGAAAGACATTTGATTTTAGAAAGGAACGCTTCTGATGGCAGAAAATACTAAAACAGTGGAAAGCGCCTCCCGGGAGAAAACAAAAAGTGACTTTATAGAAGCAGTAAAAGATTTTTTCAAGAAGGATCTTGTTCAGTATATCGTTAAGCGATTGCTGATGTTTATCCCTACATTGCTTCTCATATCAATTTTGGTTTTCTTTGTCATTCAGCTTCCTCCCGGAGATTACGTTTCTAACGAGATAGCATCTCTTGTTACGGAAGGCGAACTTGTTGATGCTGACTATGCGGCACAGATGCGTGCCGACTACGGGCTGGATCTTCCCGTATGGCAGCAGTATGTAAAGTGGGTAAAGGATATCATCTGGACTCCCACGGATTCAGCTTATTACAGACTTTACGGATCACATCATAACTGGAAATATTCTTTTGCATATAAGCGTGATGTATGGAGCGTAATTGAAGACCGACTGGGACTTACAATCGGTGTTACGTTAATAATCATGATTTTTCAATATCTGGTATCTCTTCCTATTGCGGTATACGCAAGTACTCACCAGTATTCCGTTGGAGACTATGTATCGTCAATCATAGGTTTCCTGGGAACGGCGATACCCAACTTCATTCTTGCTATTGTACTTATGTATCTGTCCTATAAATGGACGGGAAGCGCCAACGTCGGGCTATTCTCCCAGGAGATGATGGAAAACGGCGTTCATATGTACAACTTCGGGGAGTTCATGAAACGAATGATAATCCCCATCATAGTAATCGGTACTTCGGGTACCTGCGGCATCATACGTTCCGTAAGAGCTCAGATGCTTGACGAAGTTGCACAGCAGTATACACTTACCGCCCGTGCCAAGGGCGTATCCGAAGCAAAGATCGTTATGAAGTACTGCTTCAGAGCAGCAATGAACCCTACCGTATCCGGACTTGGCGGCGTTCTTTCAAGTCTTTTCTCGGGATCGACGGTTACCGCCATGGTACTTAACATGCAGATTCAGGGCCCTGTATTGTACAAAGCTTTACAGAACCAGGACATGTACCTTGCGGGCGCTATCGTAATGGTTCAGGCAATCCTCGTTGTAATCGGTATTCTTTTATCCGATATTGCACTTGCTTTCCTTGATCCCAGGATCAGATATTCGGGAGGTAGCAGATAATGGCTAAAGTTAAAACAAAAGAAGATTATTATCTTGCCTCTCAATGGACTCTGATGGCAAGAAAGTTAAGGAAACACAAACTTGCGAGAGTTTCTTTCCTCATTCTGGCGATCTTTTATATAGCTGCACTGTTCGCAGACTTTCTGGCTCCCTACGGACTGGACGAATTTGACGGACTTTACAGAAACTGCGCGCCTACCCATATAAGCTACACCTTTAACGGTGAACATGTGGGAGCGCATGTTTACAAGCTTACCAAATCCATCAACAAGCAGACCTTTGAGGTGGCGCTGGTTGAGGATACAAGCGAATATTACAAAATAAAATGGTTTGTACACGGCACACCTTACAAGATCCTGGGATTTATCCCCGCAGATCTTCATCTTTTCGGTCTTGATAAGGGAAGTAACGGTGGAGAAGGCGCAAGGATCTTCCTGTTCGGTGCAGACTCACTGGGACGTGATATCTTCTCCCGTGTACTGCTTGGTGCCAGGATATCCCTTACGATTCCTTTTGCAAGTGCGATCATTTCGTTCTTCCTGGGAATTGCCATAGGATCCATTTCCGGTTACTTCGGCGGCGTTACCGATATCATCATCCAGCGTATCATCGAAGTTATCGGCGCGGTTCCTCAGATTCCTCTGTGGATGGCATTATCAGCAGCCATTCCTCCCGGAATCTCTACCATCAAGATGTATTTCTACATGACGTTGATACTGTCCTTCATTAACTGGACGGGTATGGCCCGTACGGTGCGTGGTAAGTTCTTATCCTTAAAGAATGAGGACTACGTCATGGCAGCAAGACTTTCGGGTGTAAGCACCTGGAAGATCATATGGAAGCACCTGGTACCCGGTTTCATGAGTTACCTTATCGTATCCATGACACTTGGTATTCCCGGATCCATCGTGGGCGAGACTTCAATGTCTTACTTAGGCCTTGGTATCAAGTCTCCCGCAACAAGCTGGGGTGTTCTTTTGCAGGAAGCAAGCTCCGTTACAGACGTGGCTGCCAACCCCCACAAGCTTATCCCGATCATATTCGTAACAATCACAGTACTTGCATACAACTTCCTGGGTGACGGCCTCCGCGATGCGGCCGATCCTTACAAGTAAGGGAGGACATCATGGAAAAAGAAAACATAATCGAAGTCAAAGACCTCCATGTTGACATTCACATGATGGATGGTTTGCTCACTCCCGTTCGAGGCGTGAATTTTGAGATAAAGAAGGGCGAAACCCTGGGTCTTGTCGGAGAATCCGGCTGCGGTAAGTCAATTACCTGTAAGGCTATTCTCGGCATCAACGACAAGAAATGCGTACCTCACGGAAAGATCGATTTTAAGACCGAGGATGGCGAAGAAACAGATCTTCTTTCCCTTAATCCCCGGGGCAAAGAGATCCGCGATATCCGTGGCAAGCAGATCTCAATGATATTCCAGGAGCCCATGGTTGCTTTTTCACCAATGTATACCATAGGAAATCAGATCAACGAAGCTACCCTTCTTCACATCACCAAGGATAAAAAGAAGGCAAAAGAAATCTCAATGGAAGTCATGAGGAAGGTTGGTATCGCCAATGTTGAGAAGCGGTACAACCAGTATCCTCACGAGTTTTCCGGCGGTATGCTTCAGCGTGCACTCATCGCAATGGCCCTTGTTTGCAATCCCAAGCTCCTAATTGCCGACGAGCCCACCACAGCCCTTGACGTTACCATTCAGGCTCAGATCCTTGAGCTTATGAAGGAACTTCAGAAAGAATTTAACATGGCTATCCTCTTCATCACCCATGACCTTGGCGTTGTTGCCAAAATGTGTGACAGAGTAGCCGTTATGTATCTGGGACGTATAGTCGAGACCGGCGATGCCGAGACCATTTATGCCAATCCCCAGCATCCTTACACCCGCGGACTTATGGGCTCCGTTCACAAGATCGGCGGCAAAAAGGATGAAAGACTGTTTTCCATCGAAGGAACCGTGCCTCTTGCAATGAATCTTCCCAAGGCCTGCGGTTTCTACGACAGATGCGATGCCCGTATCGAGGGACTTTGCGATAAGGCTGAACCCGATCTTGTTGAGATCGAGCCCGGACATCAGATCGCTTGCTTTAACTGCCCCAATGCCGCTTGTCAGGCTCAGAGAGCAGCAGCGGAGAAGGCGATAAAGGAAGAAGAAGCAAAGAAGGCAGCAGAACCTGAAGATACGAAGGGAGGAAAGAAACGTGGATAAAGATAATATTCTCGAAGTGAGACATGTGCATAAGCGTTTTACCTCCAAGGGTATCACCGTTAAGGCTGTAACCGATGTTTCTTTTGACGTTAAGCCCGGTGAGACCATCGGTATCGTAGGAGAGTCGGGCTGCGGCAAGACTACACTGGGACGTTGTATCGTTCGTGCATACGAAGCTTCCGAAGGTGAAGTTTTCTATCGTACGGCAGCAGGCGAGGAGATCGACTTCCTCAAAGTAGACAATAAGAAAATGAAGGATATCCGCAAGGAGATCCAGATGATATTCCAGGATCCTTATTCTTCTCTGGA
>JAILHY010000083.1 GCA_024695575.1 Lachnospiraceae bacterium | reverse complement strand
TACCCACCTGTACATCTGGCAATCGTTGGCGCCGGGCTCATGCCTTATATCCATCAGAAGAAAGACCTGCTTGAGCATCTTTGATGTTTCAAGATACTTTTCGATCATCTTTCCCCACTTTTCGCGGGTTTCCATTGATGTTTTGGCATATCCGTATCCCGGCAGATCCACAAGATACATTTCTTTGTTAAGGTTATAAAAATTGATGGTCTGGGTCTTCCCCGGCTCCGAGCTGGTACGTGCCAGCGCCTTACGGTTGACGATGGCATTGATAAGCGAGGATTTACCTACGTTACTTTTCCCGGCAAAAGCTACTTCCGGAAGGGTATTTGCAGGGAGCTTGCTGGTTATGCCCACCACCGTTTCAAGTTCAATCGATCTGATTATCATATGTTAATCTACCAAAGCAAGTGCGGTAACCTCTTTCATGGAGGTCACGTAAATTATGTCCATTCCTTCCCTGATCTCTTCGGAAATATCCTCGATATCGGGCTTGTTCTCGACAGGTACCAGGACTCTTCTGATCCCGGCGCTCTTTGCAGCTAAGATCTTTTCCTTAAGGCCACCCACGGGAAGCACTCTTCCCCGAAGTGTTATCTCACCCGTCATGGCGATTCGGCCGCTTACCGGGATCTTGGTCACGGCAGATAGAACGGCTGTAGCCATGGTTATACCTGCGCTGGGTCCGTCCTTGGGAACCGCTCCCTCGGGAATATGAATGTGTATATCGTTCTTTTCAAAGAAATCCTTGTCTATCTTGTATTTGTCGGCAACGCTTCGAATGTAGCTGATACCGGCCATGGCGGATTCCTTCATGACATCACCCATCTGTCCCGTAAGTTCCACCACACCCTTACCGGGCATAATGTTTACTTCAATTGACAGGGTGTCGCCACCGACAGGAGTCCATGCAAGGCCCCTTGCGATACCCACCTGATCCTTCTTGGCTGCGGTATCTTTTTTGTACTTTTCTTTGCCAAGGTAATCGCTTAAGTTCTTGCCGTTAACTACGATCTTGCGTTCTTTGCCTTCAAGGATGCTGCGGGCGGCTTTACGGCACACCTCGCCGATCTTACGCTCCAGTTCACGTACGCCCGCCTCTCTTGTATAAGAAGAAATTATCTTCTTTAAGGCTGCGTCGTTGATCGTAAGCTTGGAAGGCTGCAGTCCGTTCTTTTCGAACTGCTTCTTTATAAGGTAATCCTTACCGATGTGGAACTTCTCGTTCTCGGTGTAGGAGCTTACTTCGATTATCTCCATACGGTCGTACAAGGGCCTCGGGATATCGCCTGCGGAATTGGCGGTTGCCACAAACATTACTTCCGACAGATCAATTGGAATGCCGATATAATGATCCCTGAAGTGCTTGTTCTGCTCGCTGTCAAGGACCTCAAGCAATGCAGAAGAAGTATCTCCCTTGTAGTCACTTGAAACCTTGTCGATCTCATCTAAGAGCATGAGGGGATTCTTGACTCCCGCCTGGCGAAGACCGTTTGCGATATTTCCGGGCATGGCACCCACGTAGGTACGTCTGTGACCGCGGATCTCAGCTTCGTCCCTTACGCCGCCGAGGGAAACCCTGACATACTGTTTGTTAAGAGCGTCAGCTATGGAACGGGCAATGGATGTCTTACCGGTACCGGGAGGTCCGATGAGACAGATAATGGGGCCGCCGCCCTTGCCTGTCAGGGTCCTGACAGAAAGAAACTCAAGTATCCTGTCCTTAACCTTCTCAAGACCAAAGTGATCCCTGTCCAGGATCTCCTTGGCCGCGATTATATCGTTTCTGTCCTCGGACTCTTTATCCCAGGGCATTTCAAGTAAAGTCTCTATGTAGCCTCTCTCCACCTGGGCTTCGCTTCCGCCGTCGTGAAGGGTGCTGAGACGATTGATCTCTTTTTCTATCTTGGCCTTAACCTCGTCGGAAGCAGTGAGCTCTGCTAGTTCTCTTCTGTACTCCTGCTCCTCGGAAAGTGCATCCTCGCCAAGCTCCTTTCGGATGCTGTCCATCTCCTCGCGAAGATAGTAATCACGCTGGTTTTTGTTAACCTTTTCTTTTACCTTGCGGTTAAGATCGTTGCGGACTCTGGCAACCTGGATCTCGTCATTAAGAATGGTGACTGCCCTCTCGTAACGCTCTCTTACATCCGTGATTTCCAGACATTCCAGTCTTACTGCATAAGGAAGAGGTGTATTGACAAGTATCAAGTCTATTGTACGGCCCAGTTCCTCTATGGTGTTAAGGGACTTGAGGCTGTTACTGTTGATACCCGGCTTCACATTGGATAGTTCAAAGAACAGCTCCCTTATATGTCTAAGCATAGCTTCTTTTTCAATGCGGTCGAGACTTTCCTCGTTGTCGGGGATCTCCTCCACATCCACAAAGAAACCGCCGTCGGCATCAACAGATACGATCCTGGCCCTTATCTTGCTTTCAAGCATGACCTGAAAAGACTTGTCGGGCATCTTGTTTATCTGACGGATCAGACTGATGGCACCTATTTCATAAAGGCTTTCCTTGGTGATCTTTTCGGAAGGTTCCTTCTGTGAAGCCACGAAAACAAGACCGTCGCCTTTGAGCGATTCTTCGCAGGCTTTGGCCACCTTCTTTTGAATGATGGTGAAGTTTACGATCAATCCCGGTAAAAGTGCTGCATCTTTGACTATTATCGCAGGTAATGTACGTGTTGACATAGGCATATACAATTTCTGCCCGAAGACACATTGTTCCCGGGCAGTGATTTTAGTTTGCTTTCTTTAACTGTTTCTTGTTTTCCTCATGAACAACCAGCGGTTCGGAACCCTGAGTTACGCAATCCTTGGTCACGGTGCATTTAACGATGGTCGGATCCGAAGGGATCTTGTACATCACATCCATCATGATGTTTTCAAGGATGCTGCGAAGTCCTCTGGCGCCTGTCTTCTGTTCAAGAGCCTTCTTGGCGATGGCCTCGATGGCTTCGTCCTCAAAGGTAAGCTCTACGCCGTCCATCTTGAGGAGCTTCTTGTACTGTTTGACAAGTGCATTCTTGGGCTCTGTAAGGATTCGCTCCATGCTGGATTCGTCAAGCTGGTCAAGAGATACATGGATCGGAACTCGACCGATAAACTCGGGGATGAGTCCGAACTTGATAAGATCCTGGGGAGTAACCTCTTTGAGGGTCTCACCAATGTTCTTCTCGGTCTTGCCGGTAACTACAGCGTTGAAACCGATGGAACTCTTATCAAGTCGCGCCTCTACGATCTTCTCAAGCCCGTCGAAGGCACCGCCGCAGATAAAAAGAATATTGGTGGTGTTGATGGGGATGAGTTCCTGGTGGGGATGCTTGCGTCCACCCTGAGGAGGAACATTGGCATCCGTACCTTCGATGATCTTAAGGAGCGCCTGCTGAACGCCCTCACCCGAAACATCACGGGTTATGGAAACGTTCTCACTCTTTTTGGTGATCTTGTCTATCTCATCGATATAAACTATTCCGTGGCTTGCCTTCTCCACATTGTAGTCGGCAGCCTGAATCAGCTTTAAAAGAATATTCTCAACGTCCTCACCTACGTAGCCGGCCTCGGTAAGTGTGGTGGCATCGGCTATGGCAAATGGAACATTGATGATCTTTGCAAGGGTCTGGGCGAGATAAGTCTTACCCGATCCCGTGGGACCTACCATGATGATGTTGGATTTTTGAAGTTCAACTCCGTCATCATCCTTTTCGGAACCTGCAAGGATACGCTTGTAGTGGTTGTACACCGCTACTGACAAAACACGCTTTGCTTCGTCCTGTCCTATTACATAATCATCAAGAAACTTCTTGATCTCGGCGGGTTTGAGAAGGTTAATATCATCGTCATCATTGCTTGCCGCATCAACGATATCTTCAAGTTCCTCCTCGATAATATCCGCACATATTTCCACGCATTCATCGCAGATAAACACATCTCCGGGGCCTGCTATCAGCTTCTGCACCATGTCCTGTGTCTTTCCGCAAAAAGAACAGCGCTTCTTTCCATCGGTCATTTTGGCCATTATCTTACTCCGTTATTTCTTTGAATCGGTGCTTGCGTGGTTGTAGATGACCTCGTCCACAAGTCCGTATTCCTTAGCCTCTTCAGCTGTTTTCCAGTTGTCTCTTTCGGTATCTGCTGCAACTTCTTCGTAGGGACGTCCGGTATTCTCGGAAAGGATCTTGTTTAACTTCTCCTTGGTACGAAGAATGTGCTTGGCAGCGATCTCAATCTCGGTAGCCTGACCCTGTGCTCCGCCCAAAGGCTGATGAATCATGATCTCCGCATTGGGAAGGGCGTAACGCTTGCCCTTGGTACCGCCTGCCAGAAGGAATGCTCCCATGGAAGCTGCCATACCGATGCAGGTAGTGGACACGTCACACTTAACAAACTGCATGGTATCGTAGATAGCCATTCCGGCGGTTACCGAACCACCGGGGCTGTTGATATAAAGGTGGATATCCTTCTCGGGATCCTCAGCTTCAAGGAAAAGAAGCTGTGCTACAACGAGGCTTGCGGTAACATCGGTTACTTCCTCGCCGAGAAAGATGATCCTTTCTTTTAAAAGTCTTGAATAAATGTCATATGAGCGCTCGCCACGGCTGGTCTGCTCAATGACGTAAGGGACTAAACTCATTTTATGTACCTCACTATTACATTCCCAAGGAATGATAATTACTTGGATTCCTTAGCGTTATCAACTACGAAGTCGATAGCCTTCTTGATAACAAGGTCCTTCTTGATCTCCTTAAGGCCGTTCTCGCCAACAAGTTCTTTAACCTTCTCAACTTCCATCTTGTACATTTCAGCCATGCGCTTGAATTCGTTCTCAACATCCTCGTCGGAAGCTTCGAACTTCTCAGCCTTGGCTACGTTCTCAAGAACGAGAGTTGACTTGATGCGCTTCTCAGCGTTGGGGCCAACCTGCTCCATAAGCTGCTCGGCATTCATGCCGGTAAACTTGAAGTACTGATCCATTGAAAGGCCCTGAGCCTGAATGTTACGAGTAAAATCCTGAACCATCTGACGCTTCTCGGTTTCAAGCATTGCGTCGGGGATTGAGATCTCGGAAGCCTCAACGATGGCTGCGATAACTGCATCCTGCTTCTGGTTCTTGGCATCATCTGCCTTCTTTTCCTGAAGGTTCTTTAAGGTTGCTGCCCTGTATTCGTCGAAGGTCTCGTACTCGGAAACTTCACTTGCGAATTCATCATTAAGCTCGGGAAGTTCCTTTTCCTTGATTTCCCTAACTGTGCATTTGAATACTGCTTCCTTGCCCTTAAGATCGTCTGCGTGATAATCCTCGGGGAAAGTAACTTTGACTTCTACTTCCTTACCGATCTCAGCGCCGATAAGCTGCTCTTCGAATCCGGGAATGAATGCGCCGGAGCCGATGGTAAGAGGATAATTCTCGCCCTTGCCGCCTGCAAAAGCAACTCCGTCGACAAATCCTTCGAAGTCGATAATGGTCTGATCCTTGTCCTTAACGGGACGATCTTCAACGGAAATGGTACGTGCGCTGTTCTCGCGTTCTCTTTCGATTGCGGCATTAACTTCGTCGTCGGTAACCTCGGTAGCGATCTTGTCGATCTTAACGCCCTTGTACTTGCCAAGCTTGATCTCGGGCTTGAGTGCTACAGTAGCGGTAAAGATGAAAGGCTTGCCTGCTTCGAGCTGAACAACCTCTACGGAAGGAGCTGATACGATCTCTTCCTCGCACTCGTCATAAGCCTTCTCGTATTCATCGGGAATAAGGATGTTGGCTGCATCCTCGTAAAAGATCTCCTTGCCGTACATCTTCTCAAGCATTGCACGGGGTGCTTTGCCCTTACGGAAACCGGGGATCTGCATTCTGCTTTTATTCTTCTGGTAAGCCTTTTCGATAGCCTTATCCAGTGCCTCGGGCGCTACCTCAATGGTAAGCTTAGCCATGCTGTTTTCAAGTTTCTCAAGTTTAACGCTCATTTAAAATAGTTCCTCCATTTTCTATAAACACGATTGTTTATTTTAACATATTATTGCTCTTTATTCAACTTTTTAAGTGTATTTGCCGAATTCGATGCCTGCCAGGTACCCGGGAAAAGTTCAATGACCTTGTTGTAGGTCTGCTTGGCTTCCTCTTCCTTTTCGGCGCCGTAATAGCTCTGAGCCAGCAGATACAGAGCATCCACGTTGGTTTCGTCAAAGAAAACCGCACTGGTAAGATAAGCTATGGCATCCGTGTATTCTTTGTTGCGGTAGGAAGTATTGGCATCCTCGTAGTAAGCCTTGCATACATCGGGGCCAACGGTCTTCCTGAGTGCATAATAAAGATTCTTGTAATTCTCGCTGGTGTCCTCGGTCCACTTGGTCTCGTCGACTTCCGTGAGGTAATCCGCGATCTCCAGGAAATTATCGGGATTGTCAAGATAGATCCCTGCGGCCTTCAGAAGGTTCTCCATGGATAACAGGGTTCCTTCCGTTCCGTCGTACT
This sequence comes from Lachnospiraceae bacterium, assembly GCA_024695575.1. Taxonomy (GTDB): domain Bacteria; phylum Bacillota; class Clostridia; order Lachnospirales; family Lachnospiraceae; genus UBA1258. The sequence goes on along the minus strand of JAILHY010000083.1, from coordinate 6,880 downwards.
TGGAAAGAGAATCTCTTAAGGTGGATATCTCCGCTGTCTGGTCGCTTACCTTCTGCTCCAGCTCATTGATTGTAATATTCTTGGCCTCTACCTGTGTTCCCGCAGTCTTGACCGCTTCCTGGGACACTTCACGTTCTTTCTGTATACGGGCGGGCAGCACCAAAAAGAAAGCAACCGCAAATCCCACCGCCATACCGATTATGATGTTAAGTACCGCATTGCTTCCCTTGCGCTCGTAGCTCCGGGCGGGCATGATAATGGTCTCATTGTCTGCGGTATAGGAGATCACATCGGGTTCGGTAGATTCTTTATTTTTGTTACCCTTGTCCTTCTTGTCTTCCTTGGGACCCATCATCTCGTCGCAGGCCGCCAGATATCGTAAAGTCCGGGTATTGTTGACATCAACCGGGTGACACTTGTCAAGAACGCGCTTGGCAAGGTCGGGTCGTTTCTGCTCTATGTAGCAAAGTGCAAGAAGATGTGAAGCCCTCAAAAACTTGGGATTGGAGCTTACCACCTTCTTTAACTGGATGATGGCAAGGTCGATACCGTTGCCGTCAGCCTGTTTACAGTACTCAAGCGCCGTGTTGTATTTCTTGATGGCGTTGTCTATGGAATCAAGCGCCGAAGGACTTGACTGAAGATTCTCTATGTATTCCGAAGCGAGATTCTTTTTGTCCCGCATGTTGTTGGAAATAACCCACTCGGAAAGGGCTGCGGTTATCTCCCCGATCTCATAGTAACAAAGCCCCAAAAGATTCCGGGCTCTAATATTGTGTCTGTTAAATTTGAGACTTTCACGTAAGGAAAGAATAGCTCCCGAGATGTCACTGACCTTCGCCTTTTCAAGACCCTGATTATAAAAATAATTGGAAGTCCTGATTATCTTCTTGTACAGCTTAACGTCAGCATTGCAGTTTGTGCAAAAATCATGTTCCGAAAGCTTGCATCCGCATCTGTAACACTTCATGTTATCTAATCATCCATTTTTTCGTCGCCGGCCATTCGGATAAAGATCTCCGCTGCATCCACAAGATCCTGATTGTAGACGGTTTCCTGCACGTCACCCACTTCGGGGCTTGGAAAGAACTTCTTTAATTCTTCTTGAAAATCAATCACTATTAACACCTCTCTCCGATTCAGAAAGAAAGGCCTTAACCTCCCCTACCAGATACAGGGATCCGGCCACAAATCCGATCCTGTCGCCCCTTTCGGACTCCATTCTCTCGAAGGCTTCCTTAACCGATGCAAAAGAAACCACGGATATTTGGCCGTAAGGCTCAAAAACACGGGTAAGCCTTGAAGTCCCCGCAAATCTCGGAGTATCAAGGCTGCCGATATAAATCCTGTCAAATAAACCACTGTCCGCTATCATGGTCCCCACGGTCTCCACCTGCTTGTCTGAAACCATGGAAAAAAGAAGACTTCCCTTACTATCTTTAAGGATGGCTCCGGCGCTTGCAAGAAACGCCTTGACTCCGTCTTCGTTGTGAGCGCCGTCCAGGTAAAGTCCTCTCGACACTTCCTCCATGCGTCCTTCCCACACCATACGGCCAAATCCGCCTAGAGACGTAGGAAGATCGATGCGGATATCATCAAATCTGTCAAGGAGCACTAACGCCCCATAGGCCAAAGAAGCATTCTCGGCCTGATAGACAGCTTTGGTATTTAGCGAAAATAAAGCACAATTATCATAACCATAATGGAATGAAAAATCAATCCCCTGTGGCGTGCTTTCGAAATTCTTAATATTTTCGGGACTTACTTCGATAAATCCCTTCGAAACCTCTTTGGCTTTGTTCCTGATTACGTCACTCCAGTTTTCACCCCGTGAGACAAAAGCGGTATAGGCGGATCCCTTGATTATGCCCGCTTTCTCGGCAGCTATGAGTTCCTTTGTGTCCCCCAGGTACTCCATGTGATCAAGGCCTATCTCGGTTATGACGCACACTCTTGGCTCGGAGATCGAATTGGTAGCATCAAGCCTTCCTCCAAGCCCCGTTTCAAGAATGATGAAGTCAGGTTTCTTTTTGCAAAACCAGAGTATCCCCATAAAGAAAAGAAATTCGAAAAAGGAAGGTCTGTAATCTGCCCTTCCGGTCTTTGACCTGAAGCCTTCAAGCCTCTCGTACACAAGGTTTGCGCACTCCGTGAACTCTTTCTTGGAGATCATGGTCTCGTCTATGCAGAATCGTTCGCGGATATCAACAAGGTGCGGGGACGTAAATAAGCCCACCCTGTAACCGCAAGCCATAAGTCCCGCACGCAAATAAGCACAAACGGAACCTTTTCCGTTTGTGCCGGCCACATGCACAGTCGGTATCGACCTGCTGATATCACCTAATTCCTGAAGAAATTCTTTTGTAACCTCCGGCTCGTTCTTTCCCGCGAACTTGGGAATGTCCAGAATATAGCCTTCGGCTTCTTTAAAACTGTTAAACATTATAAACTGTCGGAAATTATCCTTCCGCCTTCATTCTTAAACTTTCGATACATCATGTCTTCCTGAAGCACTAAGAGTTCTCCTTCAAGAGCAACCGTGGTACCCATGTAGACCTTGCCGTTAACCCTGATCTGAGCACCCTTGCCCTCTTCGATCCTGGCGGCTATCTTTTCTTTGCCCATACGTGCTTCATCGAGATTCTTAAAGTATATATCCTTCTTCTCATTTAATTCAAGAAGTTCTTTGTCCGTAGCAGTATTGTATTTGTCGCGACCAAGACGCTTGTTCTTTAATATCTCCGTCATGCGGTCCACAACATCGGAAAGCAGTTTCTGTGCTTCTGATTCCTTGGACATGAATTCGACGTAGCTGTCGTAATCCTCGGCTGAGAAACCTGCGCCTACGGTAGTCTTGGTCTCAGTTTCGTTACCCACGGTCTGAGCCTGGACGCCGTGAAGGCCTCGCACGTTACCGCCTATGATAACGCCCTTCTTACCGTCGGCAATAACCTCGCCCTCGGCGAAAACATTGGCATTCATAAAGGAATTGGAGCGAATGTTCCCAACAGACTCTATATAAGCAAACTCGATAAATTCGGCAGAAACATTGCCCTTTGCCACCACGCGGCCCTTGCCGTTACCCTGAATGCCACGGGTAAGCACCACATCGCCGCCCGCATAGATATATGCGGACTCAACAACGCCGTCTATGGTGATGTTACGGCTTGCACGGATCACAACTCCCGCACCTACCGTACCTGTTATATGGATATCGCCGAAGAACTCGACCTTACCTGTTACGAGGTCTACGTCTCCCCGGATCTCATGCACATTCTTTATGTCGATGCGGCCGTTTACAAGGCTGATCTTACCTGCCATGGTGGCTACATAGGTATCCGGATCCGCATCATTGTTAAACCCGCGGCCCTTAAGAACCGCAAGTTCCTTGGCGGGCTTTGCCTTTATTTCTTTGCCCGTGACATCAAAGCCGTCCTCACTCTGGATGGCGTGATGATACTTGGCGATAACATCGCCCGCATTTATATTGGTAAGCTCGGACATGCTGGAATAATCCACCGTGCCGTCTTCTCTTTCTTTTGGCTCTTTCTTGGAGGAAATGTCAAAGAAATACTCAAAATAGCCGTCAACGCCTTCAATGGGAACTTTGCCCCTGGCTATAAGGATTTCACGCTCATACACGTGTTTCTTAGCTATGGCTGCAATGTTGGATGTGTGAAGACCGCGAACCACCTTGTTCTCGGAAATGAACTGCATGATAAGGTCACGGCTGTAGAAGGATTCACCCTGTTTGGGCGGGTTGAGATATATCCATGCCTCCATCTTGTCCTCGGAGATCCTGATATAAGCACCGTTTTTGATACAGAATTTGCTGTCTTCTTCGGGTTCGGGCTCGGGAGCGGCAGGCTTGGCAGACTCGTGAAGTACAAGTGCCTCCTCTTTCTTGAGGTCGTCAAGCATCTTCTTGATCTCTTCAATTGACTTAAGCATGTCAGCCACGACCTCACCCCCTTTGTTTTCCCCTCTAGTATAGTTTACCTTTTTTATCGTATGGTAGCAAGATTAACCCTACATTAAAGGCGCAGTTCGTCAAAGAAATCCGTTCCGTCATCTGCCCCCGCCAGCAAGAATGCCTTGACCTCGGGGCCGGATTTACCCATATCTCTTAACATCCGGTCTCTCATGGATTTGTCGGGGTTTGTGACATCGCAGTAAACCTTCACGTATTCCATGTCCATGTTAAGTTCATGTTTGATGGCTTCCCAGGCGCTTGGATCCTTGGTTCCAAGGGAATGTTCTTTTACATATTCCGAAAAAGAAACTCTCTTGTCCTCAGCCATGCCCGTGGCCCGAAGGAGTCTCGTAAGGCACACTGCCGCCTTCTCTTCGCGTTTCTTTCGGATATAGGCAGGTGTTTCCCCGGGCATCTCCCCGTCCACCATTCCGACGCCGTCGTAGCTTATGTCCTCTTCGCCGCAGAGTATGTCCGGAAGGAAGGTTGCGTCATCTTCTTCCTTAAGGAAGGCTTCAAGACTTGCATCGAAGCTTTCGTACCACTCCTTTGTCCCCAGATTATCGGTTCGAAGAAGAAAGGCTGCCGGAAGCTTTCCCGCGCAAAGGGCCGTAAGAAATGAAAGATCGTCAGGCTCTGTGTAGCCAAAAGAAACACTTTCAAGACCCGTGGTGCCTTCCAATATACCCTTTCCAAGGCGGATGACTCCCGTATCTTCAAGGGAGCCGCGCACGTTAAAGGTCTTTAAATGAATGGATTTTGAAAAAGCCCAGTCCCCGATATCACGGATGCAGGAAGGAAGTGAAATCTCCCTGAATGGTGAATTAAGGAGAGCCTTCTTGGCAACTGTCGTGACAGGATAATCCTTATCCCCCGCCGTAATGCTTTCAGGCACAAAGCACACAAGATCCGAGCCTTCAAAGCCCGTAAGGACCGCGCTGTCGCCTTCAAGTTCATATTCAAGAACGCTCCGTCCGTCGTCAACCCTGATCATTCTTAATGAGTTCTCCGATCTCGCGCTTTAAATTATCTCCGCGCTCGCTAATCTTAAGTACATTGTTGTACTTTTCGTAATCGCTGCTTCCAAAAGCATTGATAAACCTTGATGTTGAGGTGCCAACAGTCAGTTCCGTAACAGCCACCAGCATCTCGTTACTCTCTTCTCCGAAGGCCTTGTCGATAAATTCCAAAAGGAAGTGGATCCGCGATTTCTCCGATTCAACGCGGTTCTTAAGTGTATCGGAAAGACCGTTGTAGGTACTCTTTATGCTATCTGTGCCGTCAGTTTCCGCACCTGTAAAGGCTGCGAGGAGTTTCTCGAAATAAGCCTTTTTCTTTTTGCATTTCTTTTTCTCGGAATCGGACAGAGAACCGGCTCGCTCCCTGTTCTTTATAATAGTCATGACAGCTTCAATCTGCTTGTTTAGCGCCTTTGCAGGATCCTCGGAATCAAGGACAGCTTTCAGAGCCGGGAGCATTTCCTTTAGCACATCGCTTTCAAGAACGATTGATTTGATCTCGTCTCTGACCTTATGCAAAAGAAGCCCCACCATGGCAAGTCTCTCGTCGATCCCCGCTTCCGTTGCTTTGGATAAGAGAGCCTCGCTGAAATTGCCCTCAAGGACCTTATCGGCTCTGTAATCTCTCTTATATTTGTTGTAAAGATCGTAATAAGCCCCGAATTCTCTGGCGATCTTGTCGTTGCGGATGTATTGACCAATCAAGTCATCGGATACCTGCAAACCTTCTTCTTCGTAAAGCGTAATGATGTCCGAAAGGTCTTCCCAGCCCCTGGCAGTTACGTAAGCCCTGCCTTCAGGCGTTGTCTCCATGGAGTAAAAAGAATCCTTTTTCATATCAAGGAAGTTTAGTATCGCGCCGTGAAGTCCCTTGTTCCTTGCATAATCGCGCCATGCGGGGTAATCAGCCTCAACCTCGATGACCTTGAGTCGGTCCAGGGTAACCACGTCAAATTCCCGCACGGACTTGTTAAATTCCGGAGGATTGCCGGCGGTTACTATTACCCAGCCGTCGGGAACCCTGTGCTTGCCGAAAACCTTGTACTGCAGGAACTGAAGCATTGAAGGCGCCAGGGTCTCAGACACACAGTTTATCTCATCAAGGAAAAGAATCCCTTCCTTTATCCCGCTTTCTTCCATGGTTTCGTATACGCTTGCGATGATCTCGCTCATGGTGTACTCGGACACGGAATAGGTATTGCCCTCGAACTCTTTCTTTTCGATAAAAGGAAGACCAAGTGCCGACTGGCGGGTGTGGTGGGTCATGGAATAGCTAACAAGGGCGATCCCAAGTTCCGCCGCTATCTGCTCCATAATTGCGGTCTTACCGATACCCGGAGCACCCAAAAGAAAGATCGGGCGCTGACGCATCACCGGAATGCGATAGTCTTCGTACTCATCCTTGGTAAGGTAGATTTTGACTGTATCTTTGATGTATTGTTTGGCTTGCGCGATGTTCATATGTGATCCTTTCGAAAAAAGTATCGGTTTATACGACTAACAAGTAATACGTGCTCGGAATCCAGAAAGCAATTTCTCACACCGGGTCTCCCTGCCACCTCCGAGCAGTGGTGCTTTTGCTCTCCGGTTCGGTCGAAGGTGTTCAAAATTGTTCTGGCCTTCCTCGCACTAATGTCATCTCGACCAAGCGAAGCGCGTGGAGAGATCTTAGTTGATGCTATGCGTAAGCGAACACGAAGCTCAAAAAGATTTTGAGTGGTGATTAGGCCGGGAGCTGAGGGAAGATCCACCGCTTACGAAGACTAAGCGTCGAAAGCGAGAGGCCACGCTTACGGCGAACGCTTCACGACGCATAGTCGCAGTTAGCGGTTAGCTTGCCCGGAGCGAAGGCCGGACCACGAGAAACTTTTTGCAGTTCGTGTGAACG
>JAILHY010000076.1 GCA_024695575.1 Lachnospiraceae bacterium | reverse complement strand
ATCTGATCTTTTTCATTTTCCCTCCTGTTTTGCTTTCTTTTTGAATTCCAGAGATTACTCTGTTGTAATGGATTATATCTTTCGGAAAATGAACAGTAAATTGACTTTCGCGCCTTCTTTTGTATTATAGCGACTTTTGCTTGTGGATTTCAATCGGTTTTCGCATATTTCGTTTATCTATGATGTAATATAGCGATATACTACGCTCTATGTCAGCCTGTCCCTTTCTATTATTTGTGCATTTCCTGTCTCAAAACGTGTATAATAATCTGCGGAACGTGTAACTAATAATCATCTTGTGAGGTACAAAAAATGGCAAAAAAACGAGTATTGTGTTTCGGTGACTCACTCACCTGGGGATATGACCCTGATAACAGAGTCCGCTTTCCCGAAGAATCAAGATGGCCAATGGTAATGCAAAGTATATTGGATGATGGATATACTGTGATCGAAGAAGGTCAGAACGGACGCACTATAGCGACCGATGATCCGGCCGAAGGTGAAAAGAACGGGCTTAAGTATATCGGCCCCTGCCTTGAGAGCCACAGCCCGCTTGATGTTGTAATTATCATGCTTGGTTCCAACGACTGTAAAAGAAAATATGCATACTCTTCCATGGATATTGCCGGAGAGATGCAGATAATGCTTGAAAAGATTCTTTCATACAACCGGTTCCGCTGCAACGATGGTTTTAAGGTGATTCTCGTTTCTCCGCCCGAAATTGGGGAATCCATCAAGCAATCATGGCTCGGTGACAGCTTTGCTTACGAAAACGCCATTAAGCTTACAAAAGAGCTTCCCGACTGGTATTCTCAGCTGGCTACCATGTATGGCTGCACCTTCTTTGACGCATCAAAGCATGTAAAAGCAAGTAATTCGGACAGCTGCCATCTTGACGCGGATAATCAGCGTAAGCTGGGACAGTTACTGGCGGAAGTAGTTAAATCCTTGCCTTCTGTTTCTTCGTAAGATCCCGAACTATATCTGCATGACTTAAAGCATTGATACGATCTCATTTTCGGGAACAGCAACTTTTTTAATATCGATGACTCTGCATACGGGTATATCCCGTTGCAGAAGTTCATCAAACCTGACCTTTAGAAGACCTGTTATTTCAACCCATTCCCGGTTATCTATCTCATATGCTTTCTGATACCCGCAGATGATCCCGATAAAGGACATATCCGCTTCACAGCAGGTCATTATGCGTCTTCCCGCTATAAACTCAAAATCTCCCCCCTCTTTCATCTTATATGCGCAAGCCTTGAAATGAACCTTTTTGCCTTCATACACTTCGTATCTTTCCAATGAATCCATGCACATAACCACAAAGCCTTCATCATCAAGAACAAGTTCATCTGCATTAATATCATAGGGAAGATTTTCATCCGGATCGAGAATAATGTCTCCTTTTGCTCCTCGTAAAACAAAGGCGGCTCCACTGTTTATTGCTTTGATATTTCTAACATAGTAAGAGAGTTTATCTCTTACTTCGTCCGCTTTATAAAAAAACACAAGTTCTGCACGGCGCACCTGCTCTGCAAGAAGTGAACGCATATTATCGGAATATAATTTAAACGTGGTCGCATCGAATACCGCTATCTCCATGATATCCTCCCAGTACCACGGAAAAACAAGATTCTTTCTGTCCCACATTCCGTTAAATTCCACTATCACTCTTTCCGGCCTGTATTTTTGCTCTAATGCAGCCAATTTTTCTTCGTTAAAATCTTTCTCGTCCTCAATAATCTCAAGAACCGAATCGCTCCCGGCAAGTTCTTCTGCACTATACTCAGTATTGCCCTCTTCGCACAACAAGATCAGAGTCTTCCCGGGTATCCGAAAAGACTCTCTGCTGATCAGTTCTTTAATAAAAGTTGTTTTGCCTGCCTCGAGAAACCCATTTACAAAAAACACGGTTCCCATTTTTCACCCTGCCTTCTCTATACAATCATACAGGAGCTTCACTATTTCAGCTTTTTCATATCCTTTTCCTATGAAAACGACCTGATTAAAACGGTCCCCGAAGGTGTCATCCCAATCGTCCTTGATATCAGGAAAATCACTAATGACACGGTCAAGTTCCTCCTTCGGCCATGCAGCGATCCATTCGGACATTTCCGTTATGGATGCATTCCTTCCTGCCTGTTCAAAGAGCTGTACATGATTCCAGTCGTCTGAAAACCATATATAACCCTTGGTACGTATGAGTGCTTCAGGATAATCTTCAATGAGTTTATTAAATGATTCCCTGTTAAATGGTCTTCTCTCCTCGAATACAAAAGAAGTAATTCCATATTCATCCACGCAGGCCTTCTCATCATCGTGCTCGCAGTTATTGAGCGCCCTCTGTACCGCACTGTAAGCCTCAACCTCATCATAATCAAAGTCTTTCCTGTTAAGTATAACCTCCAGGTCGATATTGCCGTTCACGCACTCTATCATCTCAGATTCCTGCTGAAGTCCGCGAAGACCTTCTTTTACCTCCATAAGCTGTTCCTTTGAAAGCAGATCGGTCTTGTTAAGTATCATCAGATTACAGAATTCTATCTGATCAATTATGAGATTTATCACATCACCATCCTCAGTCTCTTCATCTGAATTAAGGTTATGAAGAAACTCCCTGTAGATCCTGTCAACATCCACAACTGAAACAACCGATTTCAGATATACTCTGGTATCCTCCGTCATTTCCTCATAGTTTAAAAACGCACCGGCTATGGATGAAGGTTCGCTGATCCCCGAAGCCTCCACGAATATCGCTTCAATACTCCTGTCTTCGGAAAGCCTCTCTATCTCTGTCATAAATTCATCACGCAAAGTGCAGCATATACACCCGTTCTGCATCTCAACCATTTCGATCTGAGCCATACGATTGCCTGTTTTATTCAGGATCGAAGCATCGATATTGATACTTCCCATATCGTTAACTATCAGCGCGACCTTACGCTCTTCCTGCTTTAAGATATTCTGCATTAAAGTGGTTTTTCCGGATCCGAGATATCCGGTGATGATCACAATCGGAACTTCTCTTGTAGACATATTATTTCTCCTATAAACAAAAAATTGCAACACAGTTGCATATTATAGCACCGGTTGCAATCTTGTCAATAAAATTTGCAAATTTGTTGCAAATTATTTCTTCTTTATCCTTCTACACTTGCTGCATTTTCCGAGAATGATTGTATTGGCAGGGTCAATATCAAGTCCGTACTCCTTTAACATTCCATCACCAAAGGCATCTACAAACGGCTTGTCTAAATGAAAGATCTTTCCGCACAAACTGCACTGCGCGTGCATATGCCTGTCACAATGATCATGTTTAGCTGAATACTGATAATACCAGGCGTCGCGATTAGGCTCCTTGAACCTCATCAATTCACCGTTTTCACACAGGCGATCCAGATTTCTGTATACCGTTGTGCGATTGATTTCGACATCCTGTTCGCACACAGCTTCATAAATCTCTCTTGCAGTAAGCCGCCGTTCCGGATGAGCCTTTAAATACGCCATTATCACTTCTCTGGCTTTGGTTTTGTAAACATTCTTCCTGCTGTCAGGCATAAGTCATTCCCTTTTCTAATGATTAAAACCAAAAAACATCACCACTAACTGCAACGATAAAGCATTTAGTGGTGATAATCAAGCATTTAATAATTATGAATGCAAGCGAGCAAACAATTTAAGCCTTGAAACCAAATATTCCAGGATCAGTCTGCTGTCTATTGCCTTATATACCCTTATGGGTCTGTTAAGTCCGGTATGAACATAATGCATGTCTTCGGTAACAGAAGGTGCCTGTATCCAGTCATAAAGAAATCTGTGTTCATACAATATAAGACCGATGGCAGGATTATCCCCCAGCACCCAGCACTATCCTGTCCTGAATGCACTCTTTCTTGGGCCTTCCTCATGGGCGTGGTCATTAAGCTGTTTAAGTAAATACTCACCTATCTCTCCGCAATCCGAAATCTTATACTCTATTTCAGAAAGGGATATAGCCATCATCTCATATACATTCTTGGGGACCTGCCACAACTCTATGTTACTTTCAAATACGGTATTGGCTGCGGCTATGTCATTTCCAAGGTTAAACTCCTGCCCTCCTAATGTTGGGAAAGCCCTGTACTTGTCCAACTCTGCGATTGGGAGCCAATATTTGTTTGCTCCTTTCATACCGGCGTGGATCACGTCAATTCTTTTAAAAAGAACCTGTTCATAGTTGCGTGGACGACTCCGACGGGTTTATCGATTTCTTTATATCCGCTTTTTTCGTATACATGGATCGCGACAGCAAGGTTGTCGTGAGTTTCAAGATATATGCGCCTGTAGCCAAGCTCCTTTGCCTTATCTTCGATCATGGAAATAAGCCTGTAGCTGAGTCCGGCACCCTTGACACTGTCATCAAGATACAGTTTCTGAAGTTCGGCACAATCCTCCAGAAAGTCAAGTTCGGCAAGCCCGATGCCACCCACAAGCTTATCATTATCGTCGGTCAAGATATAATAATACCGTTTGCATGGATCAGCCAAATAAAAATCACTCAGGTGATTCAGATTATCATCAAAATACACGGTTCCCGGAATGTCAAGCGCATGCTTTTTCAAGTTTACCCGGATAAGATCCGCAAGCGCCAAGTCATATTCCGGCTTTAATTCGGTTATATTCATTCCCCTTTATTCCCTTACTGCGATTCTATATCCGAGGATAAAAATGTGTATGTTACAACCATTTCTTTCGCTTAAAGAAAATGAGGCTTAAAATGACGATCAGTGCTGAAACGATGATGACTACGGGATAGCCCCATACGGTGTCAAGTTCCGGCATATAACGGAAATTCATGCCGTACCAGCCCGCAATGAGGGTAAGGGGCATAAATATCGTGGTTACCACTGTCAGCACGGTCATGATGCGGTTTTGCTTTACATCCAGCTGAGACTGGTAAGTGTCGCGGATCTGGTTTGTATAATCAAGCAGAGCATTCACTATATCATGCAATCTGGAAACTCTGCTGGAAAAGAGCCTGAAATAGCGAAGATTAGCAGGTTTAAAGAAGTTATTCTCATTTTCCTCGAATTCCTGGGCCATATCTATGAGCTGGTTGTAGTGGGTCCTGAGGTCTCTTAAGTAGCTTCTGATATCGTTTAAAGATTCAAGATCAACTTCCTTGCCGCCTGCAATGTCATCATCCAGAGTATCAAGGCTTTTCTCGTAGTTTTCCAAGAGTCTTGGATCTTCGTGGATTATCTGCTCAAGGAAATCATAAATGAACCTTTCAAGGCTCGGCATGCGCCACTTCTTGGTCACGATGATCCTGTCGATTATCTTTGAAACCGAGTCACTCGGATCGATGAACACAATTCCTTTTTCATCAAGGGCAAAAGCAAACTCATGATAATCCCCAAACATATCGCTTCTGTCAGGAATTGCGAAAGTACCGGTTACGGAATCATAGTTGACTCTGGCGTTGGTTGTGTAAATCTCGCGGGTATCAAGTTCCATATCGATACCAAGTTCGAAGGACTCACACTCCCTGTTCCATTCCTCGGGCGAAAGAACCGCCACATATTGAAATTGACCGCTGTGGCACTCTTCTGCGGTACACTTTCTGAGTATAGTGTCTATCAAATAATACATTTTCTTTTACCGTCCTATGAATTCTCACCTACAACAAATGGTCCCTAGGGACGGGGTTGCAGGTTCATTTTTCAAGGTAGATGCAGTAGACAATGGATACCGGAATGGACACTCCGATATAGATCCAGCCGCCAAGATCAGTGTCTGCACCGTAAAGCGATAACGCATCAATCATGGCATGAGCTATGATACACGGGATAAGACTCCCGCTCTTATAAAATACCATGGTGAGAAGGAAGCCCCAGGCAATCGCAAATATAACCTGCATCACGGTTTCGAAACCTGCCTGTCCGGTAAGCAGATTTATGATATGCCCGATACCGAATGTAACTGAAGAAACTATAATCGCCGTTATTGCTTTGCCGTTTCCAAGCATAGCTTTAAAAAGAAAGCCTCTGAAGATCATTTCTTCAACATATCCCACAAGGATCATAGACAACGTTGCGATTAAAAGCTCTACGCCGCTATAAGAAAGCGAAAAACCGTCCCAAAGGTTTCCCGTAGCCAGCACGAACATCGGGATAAAGAACAGATACTTTTTCATATCCTTTGGAAATCCGTTGAGGCCATACTTTTCTTTGAGCTTGTTTATCAAGACAAATGCGGTAATCCCTGCGGTAAACACGATCAATCCCAACAGCATCCATACGCTTGCATACCCGAAATTTCCTTTAAGCGCTGACATAGCAACGCAATAGGCGACGATCCACGCCACCGCAAATAATACTTCATTCTTTTCATAAAACTTCTTCATGTTCAACTTTCCTTTCTTTGCTCCACTGAAATGCTATCCGGGGTTCGCCATTCTTAAGGTAAATGATCCCCCGTCGTGAAAAACCGTGTTTTACAAGAATATTTTGCATCACTTTGTTATCCTCGTGCGTGTCGATACGGATGTTTTCAGCGTAGTTTTTACAATGTGCCATCGCACTTGTGAAGACCCCGTGCACTTGCTGATCGCCGGCAATTCTGTGAATCGTAACATATGGTTCGTCATTCAGCCAATCGCCGTCTTCGATATAAAGGTAAGTCGGATCAACGCCTTCACAGAGCGCAAACACGCCGTGAATCCCATCTCCGTCACATATCACGTGGCAAATACCGTTTTTAATGTCTTCCTTTATCTGATCCGGCGCCGGACGCGAATGCCCCCACTGATGCGGGTTGCCGGTACTGATCATGAAATCCCGGGCGATCCTGTAGATGCCCATGATCGTGTCAAATTCGGCCTCCACGGCCTTACGAACAATCAGCATATCTTTCACCATAATGGCTCCATTGTTTTTCACCATTTTCTAACATAGTTCAAATCAGAGAAATATGCAATATCGGTTTCTTTCGTTCTTTTTGAAATATCATGTTGACAAAAATGATCGGTGCGATTATATTTAGATGGTCATCTAATTAAACGCGGCGATGAAATTTTTATAATTGTTGAATCGAATAAGATTTTTTAGAAAGAAAGAGGAATTGATCATGAACGATAAAGAAAAAGAATTGTTTGACTTTCTTGATGAGAAAAAAGCACAGGTTTTGGCCCGGGTTCAAGAACTTGCCTCTCAGGGAAGGATTGACGACAGCAACATTTTAAAGGCGAAGTCCAATATCTACGATATATGCAGATCAGTATTTGGAGTAGCAGCCAAACAGTCAACGGATGGCACTGTAAAAGCAGCTTTTTTGTCCACATTTGGCAATATAACCGGCCAGTGGCAGAAGTCTCTGGATCAGGCCAAAGCACACGATGACAGCCACAAGATTCTGATCGAAGAAGCCAAGTTTTCTGCGGTTTCCGAGATCCTGGCAAAGATTGAAGAGCTCTTTTAAGGAGGCAATATGACCGAATCACAGGCAATAGCCCTTTTTAAATGTCTTGCGGACAAATCAAGAATACAGATATTAAAGTCACTGATCGAGGAAGAAATGTACGTAGAGCGCCTTTCTGAGCGCTTAAGCCTCACTCCGGCCACGATTTCTTTTCACCTGAAAAAGCTTGTGGAAGTCGGTGCCGTAAACTCGCGCAAAGAACAGTACTACACCATTTACTCCATCAATAACGACGTTTTTAACGTTTCGATTCTGGATATTCTCAAAGAAAAGTCTGAGGAAAAAGCCCTGCAGACAGAGCGGGACGAAAACTACAGAAAGAAGGTGATAGACGCCTTCTTTGAATACGGCAAGCTTAAGAGCATTCCTGCCCAGCGTAAGAAAGAACATATTATTCTCGAGGAGATCGCAAAAGCATTTGAGCCCGGCCGCATCTACACCGAGCGCGAAGTTAACATTATCATCGCCGATTATCATGATGACTTCTGCACTCTTCGACGGGACATGATTGCAGACAAATTGCTGGTTCGTGAAAAGAACCGGTACAGAAGAGCCACCGATTAGCTAAAATCTTTACAAAGATCATTAATGATCTCGCCGGCGATGATCAGTCCGGCTACCGATGGTACAAAAGCAGTTGAACCGGGAATAGCCCGTCTTGCAGAGCCTTTCCTTTCTGCTCCGGGCGAATCTGCGCTTTGCTCACCGCTGTTTTCGAGCGGGCGGATGGGCTGTTCCTTGGAATACACAACTTTAAGAGAGGTTATACCTCTCTTTTTGCATTCGTGCCTCATAACCTTCGCAAGGGGACATACTGAAGTTTCATAAATATCTGCAACCTCAAAGGCGGCGGGATTTACCTTATTTCCCGCTCCCATGGAGGAGATCACCGGAACTCCCGCTTTCTTTGCATTCTCAATGATCGTCAGTTTTCCCGTTACTGTGTCGATCGCATCGACTACATAATCATACTCGCGAAAATCAAACTGATCCTGTGT
>JAILHY010000074.1 GCA_024695575.1 Lachnospiraceae bacterium | reverse complement strand
TAAACACTATTATCAAAAGGGGGTACAAGTTATGAACGAAGTATATGAGTTTTTAAAATCCTGCGGTACTTATTATCTGGCAACCGTTGACGGCGATCAGCCCAGAGTTCGCCCATTCGGGACCGTCAATATCTTTGAGGGCAAGCTCTATATCCAGACCGGCAAGAAGAAAGACGTTTCCAAGCAGTTACACGCTAATCCCAAGGCCGAGATCTGCGCATTTTCCGCCGACGGAAGATGGGTGCGCGTTGCAGGAAAGCTCATTCCCGATGACAGACGTGAGGCCAAGAAGGCAATGCTCGATGCTTATCCCAATCTTCGCGGCATGTACTCAGAGGATGACGACAATACCGAAGTACTTTATTTTGAAGGCGCCAAGGCAACCATTTCTTCCTTTACCGCGGCTCCCGTATCTTACGAGTTTTAAAACAGTCAAAGACTGCGAGGTTTGTATTTACATTTGAAAAAGTTATTTGCATTTTTAAAAAAAGATCTGATGCTTACGGTTTCGGTGTTGGCGGCTGTGATATCCTTATTTATCACACCGCCGACAGCGGAACTTTTTACGTTGATAGACTGGAGGACTCTCGGCACTCTTTTTATGATGCTCTGTGTCCTTGAAGGCTTTAAGAAGGAAAACGTACTTCGTCCCGTGATAGGTCTTGCTTCCGGATTAAAGCGCATGACAGTTCTTTCGCTATTCTTTATATTCGGGGTTTTCTTTACGTCAATGTTTGTGACCAACGACGTATCCCTGATCATTTTCGTACCCCTTACCATCCTCCTTTTCAGAGAGGGCGACAAGGAAAAGTACATTCTTCCCGTAATCTCCATGGAGAATATCGCCGCCATCAGGGGTTCGCTTCTTACGCCCTTTGGCAGCCCCCAGAATCTGTTCCTTTACGGGCAGATTGATGTGTCTGTGTGGCATTTTATGCTTCATATGGCACCTTTTTGCGTGACTTCGGCAATTCTCCTGATCATCTTTGTTTTTGTGCTCTACAGAAAGGATCTGCGTGAGTCTATCAACAGATCTCCGGAGAACATCCCCTGGGCAGCGGAAGGCCGTAAGGCCCGTATCATCTATATCTGCCTCTTTGCCATGCTGATCCTTGTGATCGTAACCAGGACTACACTCTGGCCTGCAGCGATCCTTGTGGTTCTCGCAGGTATCTTTATTGCGGACAAAGAAATCTTTAAGAGAGTCGATTATGTGCTGATAGTCACTTTCTTTTGCTTTTTCGTGTTTTCATCTTCGATAGCGAGCAACGAGCGAATCGCTGAAATGCTTACAAAGGCTGTGGCAGGGCGCGAATACTGGTGGGTCATAGGTTTAAGTCAGATCATATCCAATGTGCCCGCATCTATCGTCCTTTACCCCTTTACGGAGAACTTTGCGGGGCTTATTTACGGCGCCGATACTGCGGGGCTTGTGTCACTTATAGGGTCCCTGGCTTCGGTAATTAATTATCGCATCTATGTCCGCGAATATCCCGGAAAAGGCGGTAAATTCATCAAGACCTTTACACTTGTATCCTGGGCTTTCTTTGTGATCGTGGTGATCCCGGGGTATTTACTCAGTAAATGGAGATTCTACTAAGCCCGCAAACCCTGTGTTTATGCGGGCTTCCGACATTCGTCCCAAAATCTCGACATTCGTCCCAGACCCCTTGAAATATCAAATAAAAAGTTTACAATAACTCTTCGAGTGACAAAAAACGTTAAAGAAACGGAGAGAGAACATGAAACAGAAAGGTTTATTATCTAAGTGCCTTGCAGGACTCCTGGCAGGACTGATGGTACTTACTCCGGCACAGGCGTATGCTGAGACCACATTAGATTTTACCGGTTTCAATGGTGACCAGGAAGATCCGGAATATTTGGATAAGTATCTTGCACATCCAGAATTCCAATGTTATTTATGCAGGACAGGAAATAAAGTACTAATTGTTGTTTTCTGATCCATATTATTGTTTACCCGCGGACTCATTAGTGGTATTATGTACTAGTGAGTCCGTTTGTTATGCGGGCGGAAAGGATGAATTACCATGGTTAAGGCAATTGTAGGCGCCAACTGGGGCGACGAAGGAAAAGGAAAGATAACCGATATGCTGGCTGCAACGGCAGACATCATTGTAAGGTACCAGGGAGGAGCCAACGCAGGTCATACCATTGTTAACGAATACGGAAAGTTTGCATTGCATACACTGCCTTCGGGCGTGTTCTACGGACACACCACCAGCGTTATAGGAAGCGGTGTTGCTTTAAATATTCCTATCCTCATGAATGAGATCAAATCCATTACCGATCGCAATGTACCCAAGCCCAAGATCATGGTATCCGATCGTGCTCAGGTCGTTATGCCCTACCACATTCTGATGGACGGCTACGAGGAGGAGAGACTGGCTGGTAAGTCTTACGGCTCAACCAAGTCAGGTATTGCACCTCTTTATTCAGACAAATACGCCAAGATCGGTTTCCAGGTCAATGAGCTTTTTGATGATGAAGTGTTAAAAGAAAAGGTAAAGAAGGTATGTGATCTTAAGAATCCGCTCCTTGAGCATCTGTATCACAAGCCTTTGATCGATCCCGAAGAAACCATGAAGACCCTTCACGAGTATCGTGACATGATCGCTCCTTACGTGGGCAATGTTTCAGAGTTCCTGGACAGAGCTTTGAAGGCCGGTAAGACCGTTCTTCTTGAAGGTCAGCTGGGAACCCTTAAGGATACCGACCACGGTATATATCCTATGGTTACATCCAGTAACACTCTTGCAGGCTACGGTACAGTAGGTGCAGGTGTTCCTCCTTATGAGATCAAGCAGATCGTGACCGTATGTAAGGCTTATTCTTCCGCTGTAGGTGCAGGAGCATTCGTATCCGAGATCTTCGGCGATGAGGCAGATGAATTAAGACGCCGCGGCGGTGATGGCGGTGAATACGGTGCAACCACCGGAAGACCCCGTCGTATGGGCTGGTTTGACTGTGTAGCATCCAAGTACGGCTGCAGACTGCAGGGTACCACCGATGTTGCTTTTACCGTGCTTGATGCACTTGGATATCTTGATGAGATCCCGGTTTGTGTGGGATACGAGATAGACGGAGAGGTTACTACAGAGTTCCCCGTGACCACCAAGCTTGAGAAGGCCAAGCCTGTACTTAAGGTGCTTAAGGGCTGGAAATGCGATATTCGCGGAATCCGCGAGTATGACAAGCTTCCCAAGGAATGCAGGGATTACGTGGAGTTCATTGAGAAGGAGATCGGATATCCCATCACCATGATCAGTAACGGACCCGGACGTGAGGACATAATATACAGGAAGTAAGCGTAAATTATCCAACTACATAGTATTTAAAAGTAAAATATAAGGGTTACCCGTAAATCACGGGTAGCCCTATTTTATTGCGGTTTAAACGACTAAGATCGGACGACTATTGAATGATACGCTCACGCGAACTACAAAAAGTTTCTCGTGGTCCGGCCCTCGCCGGGTGGCATCGCACTCTCCGAGCGCGATAAGCTTCGCTCCGGGCAAGTGTACAGTACGCTACCGGCCAGCAAATAGCGATTAAGCGAACATAGTGAGCGCTGCTTCTTGTCCGAAGGGCAAGAAGATCCCGTGTATGGGCTGAATAAAACCCGTTCAAGCGCCACTCGGGCTGACTTACCGCTTCACGGCAAGTC
>JAILHY010000051.1 GCA_024695575.1 Lachnospiraceae bacterium | reverse complement strand
CCTTCTTAAGCCCAATCTTCTCGGCACAGGCAGCTTCGACGGGGCAGGGCACATTGACGGACTTGAGGTTATCGAAAGTACCGGAATCGACACCCTTGCAGCAGACAAGGATGTATTCGTTCCCATGAATGCAGTTTCTTTGTTCGTGGATATTACGACCCAGTGTACGGCGCCGGCCGAGCGTATCGTCATTTTGCTTGACAACTCGATTAAACCGGAGGAAATGTTCCTTAAGCGAATCGATGAACTCATCGGTTTGGGATACAGATTTGCAATCCGCAAGCTTCTTGTTTCGGATTTTGAGAATTATCGCGAGATCATCAAGAGACTTGATTACATCTTCCTTGATTACAAGAGGATAGACATATCCAAGGGTAAGGTTTATTTTTCGAAGCTTTATCCCAAGATCAGGCTCGTAGCTCTTAATATCGAGTCCATGGAAGTATATGAGAAGTTAAAGGTTGAAGGCGGATATTGCCTGTATGAGGGCGCTTTCTACAGACTTCCCGTTAAGAAGGGCACTACCGGCGAGATCGCACCGGTTAAGATGACCTACATCGAACTTCTTAATATCGTTAACGATGACGATTACGACCTGACCAAGGCTGCAGACATCATCGGACGCGATACGGCTCTTGTTGTATCACTTCTTCGTATGGTTAACAAGATGACCGTCAATAACGGTATTACCACCATCAAGCATGCTACCGCAATGCTTGGTCAGAAGGAACTCAAGAAATGGATCAATACCGCAGTAGCCGAGAAACTCTGCGAGGACAGACCCAGCGAGATTACCCGTATTTCCCTTATCAGAGCCAAGTTTGCCGAGAATCTGGCACCCCTTTTCGATATGGGTGGTCTGTCTCAGGAACTCTTCCTCATGGGACTTTTCTCAGTGCTTGACCTGATCCTTGATAAGCCCATGTCAGAGGCCCTTAATCTTGTTAAGGTTTCCAAGGAGATCGAATCTGCATTGCTTAAGAACGAAGGCGATTTTGGTATGGTCCTTGACTTTATCAAGCAGTATGAGTCAGCCAACTGGTCGGAGATCTCTCGTCTTATGATCGTAGAAAATCTCGATATGGACGAAGTTTACGACAAATATCTTGATACTCTCAAGTGGTTCAGGGATCTTTATTCTCAGGATTAACTCTTGACGAATTGTGTGAATTGAATATACAATAATAAGGCTTTGCGTAAGCAAAGCCTTTTATTATTATATTCTAAGGAGTTTTGTTATGAGTTGGTTTTTATTTGCACTGATCTGTGTGATCGGCTGGGGCTGTGCCGATCTGTTCTACAAGAAAGGATCGGATGAATCCGACAAATACTCCCATTTAAAGATCGCTGTCTGGGTTGGGCTTGTTATGGGTGTTTGTTCGTTCATTCTCATGCCTTTTGCAGAATCAAAGATGGGAATCGGAACTCTTGTTTCAAATGCCGTCAAGTATACCCCCGCTTCAATTTCCTACATCGTATCCATGGTTATCGGATATGCGGGTCTTCGTTATCTTGAGCTTTCCATCGTTAGTCCCATTCAGAATGCAAGCGGCGCTATGTCAGCTATCTGCATGCTCATTTTCTTTATCGTTACCGGAAGGATCACCGACATAGGAGAGGAGTTCAGCACTCTTTCCTGGGTTGGAGTTGCTTTCATTGTTGTGGGCGTTATGGCTCTTGCAATTGTTGAAAAGAAACTTTCCGCGGCTGAGGAAGCAAAGGTTGAGAAAAAGTACAAATACGGCGCACTTGCCCTTCTTTTTCCTTTGATGTACTGCCTGTTTGATACCATCGGTACCGCAGCTGACGGAATTATCCTTGACGAAGAAACCGGACTCGGACTTGGTGAGATCGACGTAATGGTACTTTACGGACTTACCTTCCTTCTTGCAGGTATTGTCAGCTATATTTTCCTGTGGATCAAGACCGGTAAGCCTTACAACCCCTTTGCAAAGAGCGAGTGGTTCAAGGGAATCGCCGCTTGCTGTGAAGAGTTCGGTCAGATGTTCTATGTATATGCAATGGCCAAGGAGCCCGTTCTTGCAGCTCCCATGGTCGCAAGTTACTGCATTATCTCAGTTATCCTTTCACGTATTTTTGTAAAAGAAAAACTGAAGGCATCGCAGTACGCCTGCGTGGCTTCAGTTATCATAGGTATCGTTATTCTCGGTATCGTTGACGGATTGGCAGAGATGTAATTTAGTGTTTGGCCTTAATCTTCATCACCGATTTACGTTCGATAAGAGTACTCTTGATGCGGATATCCGTTGTGACGATCCGCTCGGGAGTGGGATTTTCGATCAATTCAATAAGTTTATCAGCGGCGCTGTTTCCTATATCTTCAAGGGGCAGCGCCATTGTTGTAAGTTCGGGTGTAAGAGAATAGGAGATATCCTGGTTATCGTAGCCCATTACGGAAATGTCGCGGCCGGGCATAAGTCCCTTTTCGTATAATGCAGAGTATGCACCGGAGGCTATAAGGTCCGACATGCAGAACACCGCGGTAATATCCTTGTTTAGTAAAGAAAGCATGCCTTCGTAGCCGGCTTCCTTGGTCCACTGCCTGTATTCAACAAGCTCCGGATCAAAAAGAATCCCTTCTTCATACATGGCCTTCTGTGCACCGAGTATTCGGTTAAGGGTGTGGGTGTTTTCGTATTCACCGCCGATGATGCCGATCCTTCGATGACCCTTCGAAGTGAGATACTTGATCACATCGTATCCGCCGCTGTAGTCGTCAAGCCTGAAGGTGGGGATCTTGTTGTCGGCGGAGAGGGCGTAAGTAATAACTATGGGGAGGTCATTGGAACTTACAAGGTTGTGAACCGTGTGTTCGTGACCGCCTACGTATATAATGCCGTCAAGGTTCATGGATTCCATCTTGGAAAGCACAGGAACAAGAGCAGACTGAAACAACTGCTCGTCGTGAAGCCAGTCTCCGTGCCAGCGTCCGAAAAGACGCATGTTCTCAATGACTACTTTATATCCGTGTCCTTCACAGCATCGCATGATCCCTTCGATCATTGAGGGGGATGAAAAGACGATAAGATCCTCGGCTATTACTCCGATGGTTTTGGTTGAAGCGGATCTTAAATTCCTTGCAAGATAATTGGGTCTGTAACCTGTTCTTTTAACTTCTTCCTTGATTCTCAGTGCGATCTCATCGCTTACTTTGTTTGTTTTACCGTTTAAAACATTGGAAACAGTAGAGATTGACACGTCGCAGGCTTTGGCAATATCTTTGATGGTTACCATGTCTGAACTCTTTTTTCGCTTTTTTATCTCCATACAGAAATATAATACATCATAATGCCCAAAATGTTAATAGTCAAACGTTTTTCCAATATTAAAGTAAAACGGAACAGCTATTAGTGATAGTGCACAAATTATAAGCACATAATTGTGCAATAATGTCATATTGACTAAATAATATACCGGAAATATAATCAAACCAGAACGGTAAAACGATTTACCACAAAAGGAGGGTATTATGAAAAAACTTTTAGCCGGCGTTTTGGCATCGGTTATGGTTGTAGCCTGTCTCGCAGGATGCGGCGGTGCTTCAAGCACAAGCGAAACCACCAAAACTTCAACAAGCAAACAGGAAGCATCGGTAAGTACCGAGAATTCCGCAACCGAAAATACCGCCACTCTCAGTGCTGCTGAACAGGCGATCGCAGATCGTAAGGCAGAGGCAGAGAAGACCGGTAAGTACAAAAAAATCGTTGTTTCTTTCTTTGACTGGACAGGTGCTCCTGCCGGAATCGCAAGAGTAAACGAAAAGATCAGCGAACACACCCGCGAAACCCTTGGCGTAGATGTTGAACTCCTTATCATCGACGTTGCAGCATACAGCGATGACATCAAACTCATGCTTTCTTCAGGCGAGCAGGTTGACCTTTTCTCCACCTGCGGACCCGGTTACATGACCTGTGTTAACAACGGTTACTGCCATGATCTTGAGGCTGACGGCCTTCTTGATAACTACGGCGCAGGACTTAAGGACGTTGTAAGATCCGATTACTTCGATGCATGTCGCGTAGGCGGAACCCTTTACGGCGTACCTCCCATCAAGGATTATGCGATCCAGACCGCAGCAGTTTGTATCGGTAC
This sequence comes from Lachnospiraceae bacterium, assembly GCA_024695575.1. Classification (GTDB taxonomy): domain Bacteria; phylum Bacillota; class Clostridia; order Lachnospirales; family Lachnospiraceae; genus UBA1258. Next base: position 4,570 of record JAILHY010000051.1, on the reverse strand, counting down.
CGAATACCTTGACGGCGCAGGCGTTGATTACGCTAAGTTCCCCAAGGACAGCATGGGTTACATCAAGTGCACATGGGATGACATCGACGAGATATTTGCCAAGATGCATGAAGCTTTCCCTGACAAGATTGTTTACTCCACACAGGACAACATGCTTACTCAGGGTAGCTGTGTAGACAATATCGGCGGCGATTACTACGGAACACTTCTTGATCCTGCCAACAGCCTTAAGGTTGAAAACGTATACGAATCAGAAATCTTTAAGACCTGGTGCGAAAGATTCTACAGATGGAATCAGGCTGGATACATTTCAGGTGACGCTTTAACAGATAAGAACGGTGCTTCTTCCCGTATCAAGTCCGGTTCTTACATGGCTATGATGGCTTGCGGTAAGCCTGCTTACCAGAACCAGATCTCTAACGAGTGCGGTCGTCCCATGACTGTATTCGATGTAGGTGAACCTTTCATGAGTTCTTCAGCGGTTTCTTCTTTCCCCTGGTGCATGAACCAGGCTACAGAGGATCCGGTAGCTGCAATGCAGGTACTTGAAGCTCTTTACACAGACCCCGTTGTTGCAAACCTTGTTTGCTGGGGTGAAGAAGGTGTTGAATACGTAGTTAACGCTGATACCTCCATTAACTGGGGTCCCGGTGTTGATTCCAACACTTCCGAGTACTTCCCCAACGTATTATGGATGATGCCTAACCAGTACGCAGCACATGTATGGGAAGGCGACCCCATCGATGTTGGTGAACAGACAGCAGCATTCAACGATAACTGCCCTGTTAAGTCCAAGGCTCTCGGATTTACCTGGGACAACAGCGATTACGCTACAGAGTATACCGCTCTTCAGAACGCTTACGAAGAGTTCTCCGGCAAGGTTATCTACGGCTTCGTAGATCCTGAAACCGGTCTTGCAGATCTCAACGCAGCACTTAAAGCTGCAGGACTTGATGATTACATGCAGGCTAAGCAGGCCGCTCTTGATGATTGGGCAGCTGCTGCAGGAATTCAGTAAAAACCTAAGGGAGTCGGCTTTGCCGGCTCCCTATTTAAAAGAGGAATGACATGAACAAGAATTTGAAAAAACGTTTAAAAAGATTCTTCCCCATATATCTTATGGCGCTGCCGGGGCTCATCTATCTTGTGATCAACAACTATATGCCTCTCCCCGGACTTGTACTTGCCTTTAAGAAATACAATGCCAAGCTTGGTATCTTCAAATCTGACTTTATAGGGCTTAAGAACTTTAAACCCTTATTTAAGACCAAGGACGCATTCATTATTACAAGAAATACAATCCTCTATAATGTTGCTTTCATAATTGTAAATACGATACTGGCTGTGTTTGTTGCAATAATGCTGGCGGAGATGACTTCGAAGCTTAAAAAGGTATACCAGTGCCTGATTCTTTTGCCTTTCATGATCTCAATGGTTATCGTTAGCTACCTGGTATTCGGTTTCCTTTCAAGCGACAACGGATTCGTGAACAACACGATCCTTAAGGCCATGGGACGGGAACCGGTCTTTTGGTACATGGAAAAGAAATACTGGCCCTTCATCCTGACCTTTGTAAATGCCTGGAAGGTTATCGGATATAACTCCATCATCTATATTTCCACCATTCTTGGAATAGACAGAGGAATTTATGAATCCGCATCCATCGACGGCTGCAGTAAGTGGAAGCAGATAACCAAGATAACCCTGCCTCTTTTAAAGCCTACAGTCATTATGATGACACTTTTGGCGGTGGGCCGAATTTTCTATTCGGATTTCGGCCTGTTCTATCAGGTTCCTCAGAACCAGGGTGCTTTGTTTGCGGTTACCAACACCATCGACACTTACGTGTACAGAGGCCTTCTGGAACTTGGCAACATGTCCATTTCATCCGCGGCAGGCTTATACCAGTCCGTAGTGGGATTTGTCCTTATTTTGAGCGCTAATCTCCTGGTTAGGAAACTGGAGCCCGACAGCGCATTATTCTAAGAGGGGGAAAAGAAATGAGAAGCGATACTAAATTTCAGATTCTTTCACATGTTATACTGATCATTCTTTCACTCCTTGCAATCCTGCCCATGATCCTTATGTTCACCTCGAGTCTTACGGACAACAGTGAACTTATCGCAAGCGGATACTCTTATTTCCCGAAAAAATGGTCATTGTATGCATATGAATATATATTCAAGACCGGTAACTCCGTTATCCATGCTTACGGAATATCCATTCTTTTAACTGCAGTGGGCACTGCCTGTGCTCTTACCATAACGACCTTGCTTGCTTACGCCATCTCAAAGAAGGAACTTCCGGGACGTGGCGTGATCACATTCCTTGTAGTGTTCTCCATGCTTTTTAACGGTGGTCTTGTACCTACATACATAATCTATACGAACGTACTTAATATCAAGAATTCGTTCCTGGCGCTTTTGATCCCGGGACTTTTAATGAACGGATTTAACGTAATGCTGATGAAATCCTATTTCGTATCCAGCATTCCCGAAGAGATCCTTGATGCGGCTTACATTGACGGAGCGGGAGAGGTTAAGACCTTCTTAAGCGTTGTAGTTCCTCTTTCCAAGCCCATTCTTGCAACGGTTGCTTTGTTCGCAGGCATCGGTTACTGGAACGACTGGATGAACGGTTATATCTACATCACCAAGCGCACGGATCTATATTCGGTTCAGAACCTTCTTAACCGAATGATGCAGAACATTCAGTATCTGTCACAGTCAAGCTCCAACGTGCAGAACGCGAACGTCGGCCTTTCCGCCATTCCAATGGCGTCTGTAAGAATGGCCATGGCCACGGTGGGAATTTTACCCATAATCATTGCTTATCCCTTCGTGCAGAAACACTTTGTAAAAGGAATAACCCTGGGAGGAGTCAAGGGCTGATATGAAATTAACGATCGATAAGAACAAAAAAGGTAGTTATATAAATCCCGATATCTACGGCCATTTCAGTGAACATTTGGGCCGTGGTATATACGAAGGCCTCTATGTTGGTGAAGACTCGGATATTCCCAACACAGACGGCATTCGTAATGACGTGCTGGAGGCATTAAAGGAGATAGATGTCCCGGTACTTCGCTGGCCCGGGGGCTGTTTTGCCGATGAATATCACTGGATGGACGGCATAGGCCCCAAGGATAAAAGAAAGAAAATGGTCAACACCAACTGGGGTAATGTTACTGAAGACAACAGCTTTGGAACCCATGAGTTTATGAGACTCTGCGAGCTTCTTGGCTGTAAGGCTTATATTAACGGAAACCTTGGTACAGGTACCCCAAGGGAAATGTCCGAATGGGTCGAGTATTTAACCGGAAACGGTTCTTCTCCAATGACCGAGCTTCGTAAAGCAAACGGTCGTAAGGAGCCCTGGCATGTTGATTATTTTGCGGTAGGTAACGAATCCTGGGGATGCGGTGGAAACATGCGCGCTTCCTACTATGCGGATCTTTACAGACATTACCAGACCTTCCTTCGTAACTATCAGGGTGATGATCCAATAAAGAAAATCTGTGTCGGCCCGGGAACCGCAGATACCAAGTGGACCAAGACGGTACTTGATGCCTGCTACGAGGACGCTGCTCTCGGAAGTCACGGTTACATGGATTATATAACAATTCATCATTATGTATTCCCTGACGGCTGGAATCATAAGGGAAGCTCCACCGAGTATTCCGACGAATTCTGGTACATGAGCCTTAACAAGGCGCTTTATATGGAAAGCACCATCAAAAAGAACGAAGCCGTGCTTGAGGATCGGGATCCTGAAGGAAAGATAGGACTTTGCGTGGATGAGTGGGGCGGCTGGTATGATGTTGAACCCGGCACCAATCCCGGATTCCTCTATCAGCAAAGCACCATGAGAGATGCACTTATCGCGGGAGTAACTCTTGACATCTTCAACAAGCACAGTAAGCGTGTGCGTATGGCTAATATCGCGCAGATGGTCAACGTGCTTCAGTCGGTAGTGCTGACCGAAGGCCCTAAGATGGTCAAGACCCCTACCTTCTATGTATTTAAACAGTACAAGCACCACCAGGGAGCCACATTACTTGATTCATACATCGCCGGTAACGAGACCGAAGGACCCGACAACTGGAAGATACCTCTTGTATCTGCTTCCGCATCGGAAAAAGAAGGCGTTGTCACCGTTACCATGAGTAACTCAAGCATCGAGAAGGATGTTGAGCTTGAGGTGGAGTTGCAGGGCGTTACGGATTACAGTGTGCTGGAAGCATCCGTTGTAAATGCGGAGACTATTCGGGATTATAATGATTTCGGAAAAGAAGAGACGGTTACGCTTAAGGAGTTCGCAGGGCACGAAAAGATCGCAGGCGGACTGAAGGTTAAGCTTCCGAAACACAGTGTGGTGATGATGCGTGTGAAGTCCGCCTCCGGAACGAGCAAATAGCAGTTGAATGATGCGTTCACACGAACTGCAAAAAGTTTCTCGTGGTCCGGCCTTCGCTCCGGGCAAGCTAACCGCTAACTGCGACTATGCGTCGTGAAGCGTTCGCCGTAAGCGTGGCCTCTCGCTTTCGACGCTTAGTCTTCGTAAGCGGTGG
>JAILHY010000200.1 GCA_024695575.1 Lachnospiraceae bacterium | reverse complement strand
TCAAAACGAGCTGAACAATAGATATTTAACCACCATTCAGCTCGTAATTATCTTAGGATATCTCATTTACAGAAAAACTTTCACACACTCTGATAACCGACCCTACTTGCTCTTCATGGGCAACACCGTTTTCATCTCTCCAGAAATAATACGTTTTGCCGATCGGCTTCCCCTTCTGCTCGTCCTCATACTCGTACTTCTCACCGTCAACCTCATACCAATGCTTCACACGGTACACATGCTCATTTTTATCCTCAACAATCGTCGTGCCCTTTTCCGTAAGATCCTCATAACTTATTTTCTCTTCCACTGAAAATCTGTTGGGCTTTGCCATGTATGAGAGGAAATCCTTGCCCCAGGCAATAAACCATAAGAGGCTCATGACAGCAACAATGATACATCCGATCCCAAATACCGGCTTGCCTGTCTTTTTTGCCCATTTCTTAATAGAATCACCTATTGCATCAAGTATTGCATCAAAAATTCCCATAGTCTGTTTCCTTTTAAAATTTTTTAATTGACAATGCCATATTATGTTCCATCGTTCATCACCCATGAAAAAGCCTTCGCCATTCTTATATCTGCGTCCTTAAAGTGATTTCCGTTATTCCACTCAAGTATACAGTTCACATCACACTCTTTCAACAACACATGTGCTTTACGGATTCTGTCGCCCACGGTTGCCATAACAGGATTGCGCGCTTTTTCCTCCCGATCTCCGAGACTCAGATAAACCGTATCGGTCCTGATTTCGTTCTTTTTCATATATTCGTCAAAGTCCGGAAACCACAAAGAGGGAGAAGCTGCTGCGACTCCGCTAAACACGTCTGTCTGATACGCGGCCCACAAGGAAAACAGCCCGGCAAGAGAATAACCGCCAATATAATAAGTTTTTCCATTGTCGGTACACAGTTTGAGCAATTCCCCGAGCGTTTTTGAAGCTCCGTCGCCGAAGCTTTCCTTACCGAATATCGCCGGTGCTTTCCAGGGCGATAGATCGTTGTTCCAATCATCTATCTTGACGGCGATCAGGCAAAAGGGGGGTTTGCAGTTTCTTATAATTTCTGTGAACTCGTTTTCGATTCCTTCAAGATCGTGATCGTCAACAGGCTGGATCAATACAATTTCAGATCGTGGATCTCCAAATTCGAGTATTTCCATCATTACAGTTCCTTTCCGATCACGCCCTTTTCCTTTACTTCTATGAATTATAACAGAAAATCATAAATCTCTGAATTACCAAAAAGACAGAAACGTCACACTTACGTGCGTGATACTATACTAAAAACCTATAACACTTGAATGAAGAAGAGATCGCAACCAAATTATCGGATTGAGGTGAACATGGAAGAACTTGAAAAAGTTAACGGAGGAGGATTTTTCGATTTTATCGAGGACGCTTTTGAAATAGCAAAAGATTATGTTGTTGATACAGTTCAAAACATGAAGGTACCGGCAACGAGCATCTCCGAATTTATTGCGGATGGTCTTTGTGATAAGCTGGCAGATCTGGTGTATGACGCATTGAAAAAAAATAAATAAAGGCAGGACTTATCTCCCCGGAGTGATCCGGGGAGATTTTTTATTTAATCAATACTATTAGCTCTCCTGTTTTGCAAAATAGTGTTCCTTAGCGTAAGCAAACATCTCATTAAACTTCTTTATTGCTTCTTTGCTTATAGGATTCTTGGGTTCGTTCATGTCAAAAGCATGATACATCCCTTCGTAAACATCGACTTTAGCCTCCACTCCTGCAACATTAAGATCGTTAACATACTTCAAAGTCTCGCAATAAAAGGGCTCTGCGGTACATACAAACGTATACGCGGGCGGAAGATTTGAATGATCCGTCTGTCTGGCCGGCGCAGCATAAGGAGATACATACTTTCCGGCATCTTTCCTCAGGTATACCGCCCAGGCCTGGTGGTTTCTTCTCGTATTCCACACCCTGGAATGATTGTCCCTGGAACTATCTGTATCATAATTGTCTATCATCGGATAAAGCGGCATCTGGAAGGCGATCTTTACTTCACCCTTATCTCTCGCAAGCATTGAGATCGCTGCAGTTAATCCGCCTCCCGCACTCTCTCCCCCAACCATTATCTGATCCGGGTTTATTCCCAGTTCCGTTGCGTGGTTCTTAATGTACAAAAGCGTGGCATAGCAATCATATAAAGCGGCAGGATATGGATGAAACAGCGACAAACGATAACCCGGAGCTATCACTACGGCACCATGATCTCTCACAAGATCCGCCGCCCGGCCAATATAAGCCATCTCTTTCATTCCTGTCATATATCCCCCGCCGTGAATCCACATGACTCCCGGTGCATTCACAGGCTCACGTAAGGGTTTCAGTACCAGAAGCGGGATCCTGTGTCCGTTTGCTTCTATTCTAATTCGCTTGCTGCATATCCCCCTGGTACTAAAACTGTACATATCCTTTTCCCGTATTTCCTTTTTTTACTATCATCGATGATTTTGAAAAACAGCAATTTTATCCAATTCTGTCCGCTCCCCTTTTGATATTATCACATCATAAAACGAAAGGAGAACACTAACATGGATCATGAAGTATTTGAATCTTTCAACAACGGACAGTTGCGTCTGCCGGGCAAAACCATTTTTTTCGCCGATATCGCCTGGTCGAAGCATCCGGTCTTTGAAGGTGTTGAATTGAAACACATCATTACCTCCAGGGACACGAACGGCGAATACAGCTATCATCTTGTCCGGATCGCCCCTAATAAGAGTATCCTTGATCACATTCATGAAACTCAACTGGAAACCCATGAAGTGATAACCGGTGAAGGCACCTGTATCAATGATGGCAATGAACTTGTTTATGAGCCCGGGGTCATATCTATAATGCCCAAAGCCATTCACCATGAAGTTCATGCAGGAAAAGACGGATTATATCTGTTTGCCAAGTTTTTCCCTGCGCTTTGTTAATCGCTGTTTGTTAACGCCTCCCGATATTGACCGGGAGTCATACCAACTATCTTCTGAAAGCATCTGTCCAAGTGGCTTTGATCGCAAAATCCTGCTTCATAAGCCACTTCAGGGATGCTTTTGTTTGTTTCGAGCAGTTTCTGTGCTTTTCTGACCTTACACTGTATCTGAAACTGATGCGGTGTAAGGCCAAATGCTTTCTTAAACTTACGTATCATGTGGTATGGACTGACCTGAGTGTCATCCGCCATTTCCTCAATAAGATAAATATTCTCCGGTTTTTCCATAATGGTATCCTGAAGTTCTTTCAGATTATCATCATCCACAACCGCATCGGTCTTGATGCACATAACCACCATGGAATACGGATTTTCATCCGCTGGTCTTATTTCATGCGTGACATTGGGCATTATTCGAAATTCTTCTCCCTGCGCATAGATACAGCCTTCTCCATCTATTGTAATGCAGACCTGTCCCTCCTCGACATAACCTATTATCAGATGATTCGGGTGCGTGTGCGGAAGATATTTTTTTCGTGATCTCTCATATCGTACACACTCAATTTCATCATTCTTTTTGCTGTAAGTTACTTCGCTCATCCTTGTTTTTCCTTTAGGAAATCCATTCTGACAAAAGCCTTTCCATTAGGAAGCGGTGTCCTTGTTTGGAGTATGTCTTTATATCCTATCTCCTGCATTTTTGACGCAAGGGAATTCTCATCTATCTGATGATGTACATCATCCAGCCTGTCAAATGCATGCAGATAAGGAGAATCCGATACCCACTGCTTATCATCTGCATTAATCTGGATCACACAAGAAACATATTCAGGATCCACTTTACAGATCACTCTTTGGAACACATTATAACCTATATATTCTATAAGAAGGTTTGCTATCAGCAACTGTGCCTCGGGAAGCTGATCCGCATCACAGATCAGATCTATCTTCAAACATTTCAGTACATCAGACAGCTCTGCATATCGTTCCGAAACTATTCGAAGATAATCTCCATTGATATCCACTCCATAAACAGTCCGGTACTTATCCTGTCGTATATGTTCCAAACCATTTCCTCCGGCAACCCCAAGAACCATGGCCGTTGAAACCGGAAATGTTTCAAACTGATCCTTCATTATCCTGTTCATAGTTTGGAGTTGTTTTACCGATTCAAGACTCATATGACTCTCAT
>JAILHY010000194.1 GCA_024695575.1 Lachnospiraceae bacterium | reverse complement strand
TTCGCACGCTTAGCCATGCTCATCGTCTGCTCTTCAAGGGAGCCTCTTACATCAAGGGGTCCCTTTCTTCCGTCGATTATGGGACGGATACCGATAACGGGATGTCCCCCTACCAGCTTTCTCTGATCTGCCATGTTGAATACGTTCTCCTTTCTTTTCCTTGTATCTTTTTTGTTTACCGCTTTAACAGCGTCCCCTCAGTTTCGTCTCTATGCAAAAACGAAACGTTTCGTTTAAAATCTTGTTTATATAATACAACACCCTCTTCAAAATGAAAAGGGTGTTTTTCTTAGATTTGGGATTATTTTGGAATCATGAATTATACTGCGTTTACCGTAACGTAAACAGCATTATTCGGGCAAACAACCTTACAGAGACCACACGCGGCACACTTTTTCGGATTCACCTTTAGCCCGGACTTAAGCTTCCTTATCGCATCATACGCTCCTTCGTGACAAGCGGTATAACACCTTCCGCAGTTCACACACTTTTCCGGGTCAATAACTGCGGATGACTTCGGGCATTCTACGGAAACACTGGTAACATGCTCCAATGCCTTTCCCTTAAATGAAGAAATGCTTCGATACTTATGTCTTTTTACATAGTCCTCAATTCCCGAATAGATTTTTTTACCTATTCCGAATCCGTTATGCATAACTGCCGTACAGATACCAACGTTATCTGCTCCCAGCAAAATGTACTCAACCGCATCAGACCACGTGTTTATTCCTCCGACACCAGTGATCGGGATCTCCGGCAGTGCCTGGGCTATATCCGCGACCAGCCTCAGTCCCACGGGCTTTATGGCAGGACCGCTTATACCGGTCTTAAACGCATTTCCAAGGACATCCGAACAGGCAGGTCTGGCAGTTTCCACATCTACGCCTATTATCCCCTGAACCGTATTGATAGCAGTGATACCACTTACGCCTCCGGAAAGAACTGCACGTGCAAGTACAGTAATATCGGAAGTATTCGGCGTGAGCTTGGCCGCAACCGGAATTTTAACCGCTTCTACTATCTTAGAAGTTACCTCAGTGACAATATCCGGAGTCTTACTAAGCTGATATCCGCCAAGTTTATTTGTCTCTATTGAATTGATCGCCGCCGGACATGAGTAATTTAATTCAATTATATCCGCCCCGTCAGCTTCCGCTCTCTTAGCAAGCGATACCCACTCATCCACAGAACTGGCCATAATGCTGACTGCAACCACGAGACCATAGCTATGACTTATCCTTATACTCTCCTTAAGTCTCCTGTCCTCGCCTCTTGAAAACTGCTGAAGATTAGGTCCGCAGTTCTGCATGGCAACATTCTTATATTGACTTGTTGTCCACAGATAAGGTATCGAATACACATCTGAACCGGGAAAATAGGTCTTTGTTACAACACCGCCCCATTTATTTTCGACAATGGTCTCTACCCATTTACCGAGATTTGATCCCGTTGTCGTATTCTGGCCTGAGGCAATAATGAGCGGCGACTGAAGCTTGTATCCTAACCATTTACTACTTAATGACATATTTCACCATCCCTGTTACTTTAATATGACTTATACATCAGCACCAGGCCGGATCTCTGATATATCTGGGCGACTTCTACCAGATCCATTCCACCCGCATCAGCCGAGATAAGAGTCGAAGTCCATGTCACACCGAAATCAACATTACCTGAATTTACAGCAGTAGTCTCATTTACATCGCCTCCCCCCGGAATGATCTCAACATTTAATCCGGCATCTGAGTAAAATCCTTTATCCTGCGCAACATAATAACCCATAAACTGAGACTGGGGAAGCCATTTTACCTGTATTGAAACATCCGTCTTTTCAAGAGGACCGAAATTACCGTCCTTAGAGCCGGAAACTTCATCAATAAAGCTTCTGTCGGCAATATCACCCGTGGTCAACTTTGAAAGCTTGTCAGCAGCATCGGGATCCTCAAGCTTTATATACTTCTGGGAAAGCTCTAGAGTCTGTTGGAGCGCCTCATCATCAATATGGCCGTAATCAGTGACCGTATTACCCTTTGTATCTGTCTCCACAAGCTTCTTTACCTCTTCTGCCATATACTTCTGATGCTCTGCGGAAATCGTGGAGCCATACTTCGCAACTATTTCAGCAGCCTCATCCGGATGCTGGCAGGCGTATTCCCATCCTCTGGCTGATGCATAAAGAAATGCCTTTACAGTATTTGGATTGTTCCCGGCAAAAGATCTGGTCGTGAAAATATTATCCTCAAGCATTGCGGTTCCTTCATCATTCATATCGATCCACTTAATGCTGTCGCCGTAATTATAACCTCCCTCATACGAATTTCTGATGATACCCAGCTCATTATAAGTCATGCCTGTTGCAAGCCATATTTCATCATTATCAAGCTGATCCATATCGAAGCCCATGGCAACATATTTATTCTCAAGATCATATTTTGTAAGAAGTGCGTATAGCTCATACTCCGTGCCAAGTCCCTGATTGCCTATCTTATCATTTTCAGAAGAATACCGTATTACCTCCTCTGCGCTCAAATCTTTAGAGAAGCCCTTCTCTGTGAATAGTGACGATCCTTCTTTTGCTTCTGCCACCGCAGCCCCACAGCCTGTTTGTCCAAACAGTAATACCG
>JAILHY010000172.1 GCA_024695575.1 Lachnospiraceae bacterium | reverse complement strand
CAGCATATGATTTCGGCGCGGTTAAAGAACAGCCCGGCGGCAAGTACGGCTATGCCTTCATGATGCCTGCAAGTAACGTAAACATAATAGCTGAATATGAATCCGCATCAGGAAACAACGAATCAGCGTCCGGCAACAACGGATCTGCTTCGGGCAACAATGATTCGGCGACCTATCTTGTTAAGCTGGGAAATGTATCAGGCGACGGTACGGTCCATCTTAAGGAAAAGAATGGAATCGGCGGATACAGCGTGCACAACTGGGCTGCAGGTACCGAGATCGTGATAGTTACCCAGCCTGCAAACGGTTTTAAGGTTAAGGATGAGCCTAAAGCGATACTTACAACCAACGACGGTCAGGAAACATCGCTTACACTTACCTATGAAGGAACCCATGACGGGACCAGTGAGTATTCATTTGTCCTTCCCGCAAACGAAGTTACGGTATCTGTGGAGTTTGTGGCCAGAGTAAAGTCCACACTTGTAAAACAGTGGGGCGGCGACTTATCGGCTTCCATGACGATCCAGGAAACGCTTGAGGGATCGGGTGAATATTATGAAGGCGAATTGGCAACCATAGATACGTGGGCCAGCAACCAGGTTGTTACATCCTTAACCCTTGAGAAAATGTCTGACAATTCCACAACGTTATGGCACAGAGGCGATCCTGATACGGATGATATCTGGGAGTATGGAACAGGAGTCCGTTTCCTGATGCCTGCTTATAATGCCGGAGTGAACATTACTTTAGGCTATCCTGCGCTTGCTTTCTACGACAAAACCGGCTCGCTGTTATTATCAACCAAGTTTGATATAAGCGCAAGAAGCAAAGACATTGTCTTAAACGCTTCTGATGCACTGACTCAGGATGAACTATTAGCCCTACTTGCCGCGGGACAGTTCTCTTGCAGATCGGCTGATACTACTGTGGCGGACATAGCCGTTACCAATGACGCAAGAGTATTCAGGATCGAGGCAAAGGGCGCAGGAACAGCTACGGTATCGGTTGCCATTACGGTTAACTCAACCACGTCATATACCGCCAAGCTTAGAGTCACGGTTACTGATGCGATGCTTTCAACCAGTGCCAAGACCTTTACCAAGCCTGACGGCAAGACCTTCACCATGAAGTATGCAACTACTGCAGACTTCCCGGGAGAGATTACTTCGGTTAAGTTCGAATACACGGAAAATGCGCAAGATAGTTCGAAGTCGTATTACGGTGCAATAGTTAATTTCGCTGATTCACCTACTTTGGCTGAGGGCAGTGTATTTAAGCTTGATTACGTGGATTCAAGCGGAAGTATTATCAAACCGCTGTACATCAGCAACTCTGACAGCAAGATGCTTGCCCGGATCAATCTTGAGGATCTCCATGAAGGTGCCGATCTTACGCTTCGGTGCTCGATTGAATCAAGTGGTGCACTGGTTTCCAAGAATGCTCCCATAAGATTTAACGACGGATATCCTTCCAACTGGAGTGACGGACAGGATATCAGTGTAAATGCAAATTCCATTGTTGACAGCTTTGCTATCAAAAAGCAGGTTATAAACGATAACACTATTCTGATGCTTGTTCCGAATCCGTCAGAATCTCCGAACTCAGCCCTGTGGCACGGAAAGACCATGTATCTTTTCGGACCGGATGGCAGTATCATAACAGCTGAAGATCCTGCCGGTGGAAATGAGGTGCCTCTTGCCTTTACTTATCAATCGGAAATGAATGCATTCCCCGTAAACTTCGCAGCGATCGGAGGTTATGGCAGTATTGATATTTGTGTTATCGAATCTTCAATTACTCTTGATGCAACCGGTGCAAATTCAGTTGCTGTAAAGAGCCTTGAAGGCAAGAACTTTACTATGAAGTTTACGAAAGATGAAGACTTACCTATAGTTTCTTCCGCAACTTTAAAGTATAAGGGAGATGTTTCGAAATCATATTACGATGTAGAGATTGAGTTTAGTGAGTCGCTTTCACTTTCGGGAAATATGCTCAAACTGGACTTCAGAAAAGGAAATACAAGCGTAGGAAGGCCGATATACTTTACCGATTCGGATACCAAGTATCTGGCAAGGCTGAATGTATCTGATATACTCGATAACGCAGATATTACGCTGGAATGTTCCGTGGTTGAAATTGGCGGTGCCGGAGCAAATGCAACGGGTGGTGCTGTCCTTTCTGTAAACAGCCCCATGAGGTTTAACAGCGATGATCCTTCAGACTGGGATAAAGGTTGTGACTTCACTGTTTTGGAAGGCACTGTGGTAGATAACTTCACCGTACTCTACCGTGAAGGCGTTTGGGTCATTAAGCCTGCCGAGGCGTTGGATAATGATACTGTGCAGACGGTTAGGATGATCTTCTATAAGCCGAATGCGAACGGTGATTTGAGCATGATCTGCGATAATGATAGAATACCGATAACTGCAATGTATAATCCTGATATGAGAGCTTTTTGTGCGCAGATCTCTTACTTTACTGACGGATACGGTAACCTTGTGACCAATGATATACGTTTGAAGGTAATAACTACTTCATGGACACTTGATACCACCGGCGCAACAGCTAAAACGGTAACGAGTCCGGATGGTGTAAGGGCTTTATTCAAGTATTCGCCGAATATACCGGGTAATGGTTGTCCGGCAATGGCTTCAGTTCAGGTTTGTTTGGATCATACTCTGACAAAATACAATGTGTACTTCACATTTGCGGATCCGGTTGATCTCGCAGCGGATAGTAGCATGTTACGTATAAGTGCGGATAATGATCTGTTTGATCCGACATATTTCCTGACTCCGGTTAGCGAGTATATGATCGATATACCGCTGGAGCGCATTTCAGATGGCAGGGAGATTTGTCTTGAGGCAGCCAAGTATGGGGCCGCTGTTCTTTCAACTCGTTCGAACGAGTCAACTGCAGTGCGGTTTAATATAAACAGAGAGGGTCAATACGCTACTATACAGCCGGTATTCATGCGGTTGATATTGGATACAGAGAACTCACTTGTATCTGACCTGACGATCAATGCCGCTAATTTGGAGAGCTGGAATATGACGATCTCGCATACTCCGATTGTGGATTCAGCGGAAACCGTAGTCAGATTCACTTATTATGACGAACAGGGCATTGATAACTCTCAGCCGTATCCTTATGACACGGATTCTTCTACTGCTGAAACGATTTATTACCGGTTGAATCTTTCTTCGCTCTCTGAGATTGGCGACGAGTTGCATGTTGCAGTCGAAGCAGCAGACTAAAAGTTAATAGTTTAATTTTGAAGGCGTGGCTTTGCCACGCCTTTTTTATGCTTCGGAACTTAAAGGCCTTTCCTTATATTTCCCTCTCAATATCAGCCTTCGAAAAGAGATTATTGTTTAACCCTGCCCGTATCGGCTCAAGCTTTCCTTCACGTACCAGTTGATTGATATACTGACGTGAACAGCCTAAAAGGCTGCAGGCCCCGGATGTGTCAACGAGCCGTTCGTTCATAAAGGAAAGCACATCTTCATACTCAAGATCCATTTTTTTGCCTGTTTCATATAGTAATTCGGCAGAGATGTTTCTTTCCTCACCCCACTCGATCCCATTTCCTCCGGGAGCAACGCGAACGTTTTTAAAGACCGCATCATTTCCCAGAACATTCGCAAAAAGGCGCTTGTCGACGGATGCCTTGTTAAGGTCAAAAAGAACGCTCTTTCCGTCCTTGAAAAAGATCATGATCTTTCTTTTGGAAACGGGAACGCAGTCCCTGACCTTTCTTACAAGACGATCCTTTATCGCAGGGAAAAGACTGTCTTCATCGGTTTTCTCAAGACATATTTCGTCCTGCGCGCACCTGCCGCCTGAAAGGAGCAGAAGCTTATACTCGTCATACTCACGAAGTTTGTTTTCTTTTAATATCGACCCAAGATTCTGCCTGTCCGTCGGGATTATTCTCTGTGCGACAAACTTCCTACTCCAAAGAGAGCCTATGCTGTATTGTCCCTTTGCGACAAATCCGCTGAAAATAAATGGAAGTTCCCATTCGTCATATTCTTCCAAAAGTTCGGTAAAAAACCTTTGAGATCGTTCGAAATAGAATAGATATCCAAGGAGCCTGTCTTTATAAACGGCATTGTCAATTATTGCAAAGATTACCAAGATTCTTCCACCTTTCGCTGATCATCTCAACTATTTTGTCAACATGAAGCCTGCCGATTATTTCTTCGGTCCCTTCCACTATTCTTTTTACTTCGGTTTGATCCAATGCAGGGAGATTTGAAATGAAATCACGCGGCACAAGACGTAAATTCTCCAATGTGCTGTTTATTCCGATAAAGGCCTGAACCGGCCTGTCTTCCATTACATCGAAAGACTTAAGATCATCGGTACTTCGGCACCTGCATAAGAGTGACAGCCCGTGATCGAATAGCGGGGCAAGGCGGACGGTCCTTTCCTTTTGCGACCGAAGGACCTCGATATTGGCTCCGTGGCGGTCTCGGTTAAGCACAAGATAATCGATCACGAGCATCCCGTATATATACTCTTCCCAGTCCATTCTTTTGCAGAAATCAAACGGACTCTCGCCTTCCGTCCGGTTGATCAGGTAATAATCTTCAAGGGGGATCTTTGATTCATCCTTCTTCTTATAATCCTCGGATTCACACAGCCGGGTTTCAAGATCCTTCCCGTCTATGTTCACGAGAGCATGGATAAGCCTGTATTCAAGATGCTCAAACCCGAAAAAGGAAAGGAGACGCTGCACAATGATCTCGTTGACACATTCGTGTCCCACGATTCCCCTGACCGGATCGTAATCTGACAGTTTATAATACTTTTTGCGATCACCGGTATCATCGTAAGCCTTCAGAAATGATCCTGCGGTACCGGATGATTTGCGCGTTT
The DNA here is from genome assembly GCA_024695575.1 of Lachnospiraceae bacterium. Classification (GTDB taxonomy): domain Bacteria; phylum Bacillota; class Clostridia; order Lachnospirales; family Lachnospiraceae; genus UBA1258. The sequence goes on along the minus strand of JAILHY010000172.1, from coordinate 544 downwards.
TCGTCCAGGAAAGATAGCGATAATCCTGCAATTCTTTTATGATGTCAGTCATTTGTTCCTCGTTTCTCTAATGCTACTTGGCGTGAAAATACTTGACGAACGTAAAGTAATTTACACCATAACAATAGCATTTTACTTTACGAACGTCAAGCATCATAAAGCATGGCTCTCAACAAAACATCAAAAAGTACTTGCAATTCATGCAGACTTGCGATATGATTTAACCGGTTAAACAGTTAACCGGTTAAATGACTTTTAAGGAGCAATATGAAGAGAGCGACATTAAAGGATGTTTCGGAACTGGCAGGCGTTTCCAAGGCTACGGTCTCTTATATAGTAAACAACGTGGATAAGCCAATCTCGGAGGAAACAAGGAACCGTGTCCTCAAGGCCATGAAGGAGCTTAACTACGTACCAAACATCGGCGCGGCTTCTTTGACCAACAAGAGCTCACGCCTCATAGGGGTTGTTATTCCCCAGACAGAGCCCGGCAGCCGCCTTATGTTTCGTAACAGTTTCTACAGCGAGCTCCTTGGTTCCATAG
>JAILHY010000163.1 GCA_024695575.1 Lachnospiraceae bacterium | reverse complement strand
GAAAGCTTGGCAAGGATTCCGCAGGCGCCGGAACTTCGGTGCTTGCAGGGGTTTCGCTCCCTGACGGGACGGAGGATTGTTTCCTTGCAGGCGAGGCTTTCGCCCTTGGTGCATACCGTTTCGGATGGGAAGAATTAAAGCACTGGACGAGCGGAGACGAGTTTGGTAAACGGGATAAGCTAAATACTGTTCCGGAACTTAAGGAAACCGGGCTTACGGGTACCGGGGAGCAGAAGAAAGCCTTCAAAGAGGGCTTTGAATTCGGTAGGTACATTGATTATGCCCGCACTCTTGGCAATCTTCCCGCCAACTACCTGGGCGTAGACGAAATGATTGCCTATATCCGTAAGACCTTTGAAAATCTCCCCGTTGAGGTGAAGGTGCTCAGGGATAAGGAATTAAAGGATATTTCAGCCGGCGGTATTCTTTCCGTTAACAGCGGAAGTGAAAAAGAAGCCGGAGTGGTTATATTAAAGTACTGCACATCATCTAATAAGCACCTTAAGGCACTTGTGGGAAAGGGCGTCATGTTTGATACAGGAGGCCATCATCTTAAGGATATGTCCTCGATGTTCGGTATGAAATACGATATGTGCGGCGCTGCTACAGTACTGGAACTGGTGGAGTACCTGGCCGTGCAAAAGAAAGAAGCCAACATCGTGGCGGTTCTTCCCCTGGTTGAAAACTCCATCGGTCCTAAGGCTTCAAGACCGGGAGATGTTGTAAATACTGTGTCAGGCTTAAGCGTCGAAGTGCTTAATACCGATGCGGAGGGACGTCTCATTCTTTGTGATGCCATAGGAATTGCAGCCAAAGAAGGAGCTAGGACCATCATCGATCTTGCAACCCTTACATATTCCGCCAGAGAGGCTCTCGGAGATAAGGTGGCAGGAATATTTGCAAATACAGACGATGAATTTGGTCGCTTTAATAAGGCGGCGACAGCTTCGGGAGAGTCCGTATGGAGACTGCCTCTCGGAAAGCCTTATTGCGAATGGGTAAGGAATACCAAATTCGCAGATCTTATAAACTACGGCCCCGGTAAGGGCGCAGGAGCAAGCTTTGCGGCAAGTTTCCTGGAAGCCTTTGTACCTGAGGGCGTTAAGTGGCTCCATATCGATTATGTGGGCCCCAGTGTAACTAACGACGAAACCGATGAACTTACGGAAGGCGCGACCGGAGCAATGGCAGGCAGCTTATACCGCTATTTGGAGGAATCTGATAAATGAAGTTTATTAAAGACCGAATCGAAGTGATCCTTGACCAGCTTAAGAAGCAGATCTGCCTTCAGTCGATTCCGATCAACATCTGGCAGATGAAGGAAAAGTGCTTTGTGGACGTAAAAGAAGCAAGCGAAGATCCTTCGGAGTTTACCGAATTTGACAGCAGGACCATGCGCTGGTACGGCAAAGACAGCCACTATTGGTTCAGACGTGAATTCAGGGTTCCGGATTCTTTTGCAGGAAAGAATCTTTGGCTCCATATTCGCACTCAGATTGATGAAAGCGACAACTGCCGCAATCCCCAGTTCCTTGTGTTTGTTAACGGCGTGCCCGTTCAGGGAATGGACATTAACCACAGCGAAGTACTGTTGACGGAAAGCGCCAAGGCGGGAGAGGCTTATCAGATCGACCTTCAGGCATATACAGGAACCAATCACGATGAGTTTAAGCTCCTTGCGGATATCGAGGAGCGTGACGAGCTTATTAAGGACCTCTATTACGATATTCAGGTGCCCTGGTGGGGTCTTGCACGGATGGCAGAGGACGACCGCACTGCCCTTCGTATGCTTGATGTAATGAACGAAACCATCAACCTCATAGATTTCAGAGAGGTTTACAGTAAGGAATATTACGCATCCGTTAAGGCTGCGAGAGAATATATCCGCAAGAATCTATACGAAAGCACCGAACTTGCGGGCTTTGACGATGTGCTGGCCACCTGTATCGGTCACACTCATATCGACGTTGCCTGGCTCTGGACCGTTGCCCAGGTGCGTCAGAAATCCTGCAGGAGCTTTGCCACCGTGCTTAAGCTCATGGAGGAATATCCCGATTACAAGTTTATGTCCAGTCAGCCTCAGCTTTACGAGTTTGTAAAAGAAAGGCATCCCGAGCTTTACGCAAAGATTAAGCAGCGTGTAAAAGAAGGCAGATGGGAGCCCGAGGGAGGAATGTGGGTTGAGGCTGATTGCAATCTCACAAGCGGTGAATCCCTTGTAAGGCAGTTTCTTTTTGGTAAGAGATTCTTTAAAGAAGAATTTGATAAGGACAATGTGATCCTGTGGCTTCCCGATGTATTCGGTTACAGCGCTGCACTTCCCCAGATCATGAAGAAATGCGGAATCAAGTACTTCATGACCACCAAGATCGCATGGAACGAGTACAATAAACTTCCCATGGATTCTTTCTGGTGGGAGGGAATCGACGGAAGCAGGATCTTTACGCACTTCATTACAACAGCGGAACTTAATCAGGATCCGGGCGATAATTTCTGTACATATAACGGTGTTCTTCATCCCGAAGCAATCATGGGAGGCTGGAAGAGATACCAGCAGAAGGACATTAACAACGATATTCTTGTATCCTTCGGATGGGGCGACGGCGGCGGCGGTCCTACCAGATCAATGCTTGAAACTGCCCGCAGAATGGATAAGGGCTTAAAGGGAATACCCAAGGTAAGACAGGAGTTTTCGAGGACTTACTTTGACCGCCTTCTTGAGAAAGTGGACGGAAACAAGAGACTTCCTTCCTGGGTTGGTGAGCTTTATTTTGAGTTCCACCGCGGAACCTACACTTCCATGGCCCGCAACAAGCGAAGCAACAGAAAGAGCGAATACCGCATGATGGAGCTTGAGCTTCTTTCGGTAATGGCGGGCGGCAAGGTTGCTTATCCTACGAAAGAACTTAACGATATGTGGAAGCTGATCCTCAGAAACCAGTTCCACGACATCCTTCCCGGATCCTCCATTCACGAGGTTTACGAGCTTACAAAGAAAGAATACGAGGAGATCGACAGTAAGAGCAAGGCACTCCTTGATGAGCGCTTACAGGCCGTTATTCCCGAAGGAAACGGAATTACGGTATTTAACACTCTCGGCTTTGACAGGGACGATATCGTAAATCTTGGAAATATCGAGGCGGAGGCTATCTCCGACGGTAACGAGATCATTCCGGTACAGAAGACTGAGGCAGGTTCGGTTGCTTTTGTAAAGAATATACCTTCCAAGGGCTACAAGAGCTTTGATATCGTTAAAGGCGAAGGCAAGGCTGATACGGCATTTACCGTGAATGACGATGTGATCGAGACACCTTTCTACAGAGTCAGGATAGATGAGTTCGGCCAGTTTACAAGCCTTTATGACAAAGAAGCCGAAAGAGAACTGATTCTTGAGGGTCGCGTGGGCAATGAGCTTCGTGTCTACGAGGACAAGCCCAGGGCCTTTGACAACTGGAATATAGATGTATTTTACTCAGAGAAATCCTGGCCCGTTACGGACAATGCAGAGTGCGTATGGGAAGAAAAGGGCCCGGTTCGTGCGACTCTTCGTGTTACAAAGAAGATGCTTGATAATGAGTTTGTTCAGCGCATTCACTTCTATAAGGACGATCGCAGGATAGACTTTGAAACAGAGATCGACTGGAAGTTAAGCCAGCACCTTGTAAAGGTTCATTTCCCTGTTGATATCCACACGGATGAGGCAACCTTCGACATTCAGTTTGGTAACACCAAAAGAAAGATCCACCGGAATACAAGCTGGGACGAAGCAAGATTTGAGTCCTGTGCCCAGAAATTTGCTGATATGTCCGAAGGCGGATACGGCGTGGCACTTATGAATGACTGCAAATACGGTTATTCCGTGCTCGATCACTCATTGTCCATCACCCTTTTGAAGGCCGGTACCGATCCCAATGAGACAGCGGACATTGAGAAGCATTACTTCACTTATTCATTGCTTCCTCACCTTGGCGGCTGGCAGGAGGCCGGTGTATACAAGGAAAGCTTTAATATTAACGTTCCTCTCATGGCACTTGAGGGAGGCTCAGCGGGCGAACACAGCTCCTTTATGAGCGTAGATAAGGATAATGTGGTGCTTGAGACAATCAAGCAGGCTGAGGACGGGCATGGCATCATAGTAAGACTTTATGAGACCGAGAATACACGCAGCCGCGTTACGCTTTCCACTTCTTTTGACATCAAGACGGCAAAAGAAACCGATCTCCTGGAGAATCCTATAGAAGACACGGATGTTACCGTGAGATCCGGGGAAATAAAGTTTGAGATTAAGCCTTACGAGATCAAAACTTTCAGAATCGAGTGCTAAGCATTGAGGCGAATCACATGTCCCTTGCAGGTTATCCTGCAGGGGGCATTTTTAATGTAATTTATTGCCTGTTGTGGTAAAATATAGTTTATGAATATTTGCTTACTTAATGATTCTTTTCCACCTGTCATAGACGGCGTAGCCAACGTGGTCATGAATTACGCGAGGATACTGACAGAGGATCTTTCCGCAAGTGTTCTTGTGGGGACTCCCAGGTATCCCGATGCGGATTATTCGGGCTATCCTTACGAGGTCGTGGCTTACCCTTCTATTGACACAACACATATAGTTTCGGGCTACAGGGCAGGGAATTCTTTGTCCATCAGGGAGCTTGAGAGAATCGCCGAGTTTGGGCCGGACATAATCCATACCCATTGCCCCGCATCCAGTACCCTTATGGCGAGGATACTTAAGCATGAGACCGGTGCGCCTGTTGTTTTTACCTATCACACCAAGTTCGACATCGACATCGAACGAGCTGTGGGTGACGGCCTGCTCAAAAAAGAAGCCATTAAAGTCATGGTAAACAACATCTCTGCCTGCGACGAGATCTGGACTGTATCGGAGGGGGCAGGTGAGAATTTAAAGGGACTCGGTTATGAAGGCGAATACCGCGTAATGGCTAACGGAGTGGATTTCGCCAAGGGTCGCGCGAGCGAAAGTGAAGTTGCAAAGGCTACGGCTGATTATGATCTGCCAAAGGGTGTTCCCGTGTTTCTTTTTGTGGGAAGGCTTGTTAAATACAAGGGCATCCCGCTGATCCTTAAGGCGCTTGCAATGCTTAAGGACAGGGGACAGGACTTTAGGATGCTCTTAGTCGGAAGCGGTCCCGATGAAGCTGAGCTTAAGGAAATGACAGAGGAACTCAGGCTTTCGGACCGGGTGATCTTTACGGGTGCCATCAGAGACAGAGAGGTACTGAGGGCTGTTAATACAAGGGCAGATCTGTTTCTTTTTCCTAGCACGTATGATACCAACGGGCTGGTGGTACGTGAGGCTGCGGCCTGCGGACTTGCTGGAGTGCTTGTGAAGGGCGCATGCGCGGCGGAAGGGATTACCCACGGGCGAAACGGGTACCTCATTGACGAAACACCGGAAGCCATGGCAGAGCTTTTAACGGAAGTATGCAAAGATCCTGCGAAGATGCGGGAAGTTGGCGAGCGCGCCATGGACGAAATATATATTTCCTGGGAAGATGCCGTGGGACGAGCCTACGACAGGTACTGTGAGATACGGGAGCTGGCGGCTGCGGGCGAATATCTTAAGAACAGAAAAGAACCTGCAGAGCATATACACGAAATGGTGAAACACTTCTATCAGAATATTTACGAGACTATCAAGACTGAGATCGAAGCCCATGCAGAGGCTTGGAAAGGACAGCTATGGCAGTAAAACTTGCGGATGATAAACGGGAGTGGTACAAGACAGCGGTTTTCTATCAGATATGGGTGAGATCCTTTGCCGATGGAAATCATGACGGCATCGGAGACCTGTACGGGGTGTACGATAAATTGGACTATATTAAATCTCTTGGTGCCACCGCCATCTGGTTTAATCCTCTCTATCCTTCACCCAATGCGGACTACGGTTACGATATTTCCGACTACTGCGATATCAATCCCGAGTTCGGCGACATGGATCAGTTTAAGAAGGTATTGAACCGTGCCCATGAACTTGGAATGAAGGTTGTTATGGACCTGGTAGTTAACCATACAAGCGACGAGCATCCCTGGTTTAAGGAAAGTCGCAAGGGCGGCGACGACAATCCTTACAGGGATTACTACATCTGGCGCGACAAGCCCAACAACTGGGATTCCCTCTTCGAAGGGGATGCCTGGGAGTATGACGATGTCAGAGGCCAGTATTATCTCCATCTTTTTGCGAAGAAACAGCCCGACCTTAACATGGACAATCCCAAGGTCAGAGAGGAAGTAAAGAATATCCTCCGTTTCTGGCTTGATCTTGGAGTTGACGGTTTCCGTGAGGATGTTATCAATTTCATTTCGAAAAAGGAAGGTCTTCCAAACGGCATCGGATTTATCCCTGTCATCGGACAGATGCACAATTACAAGGACGGCCCCCATATTCACGAGTACCTTAAGGAATTCAGAGAGGTCTGCGACGAATACGGTGCGGTTCAGATCGGTGAAGGCCCCATGACCACTGTGGATTCGGCACTTAACTACTTAAGCGGCCGGACCAAATCAATGGATATGATGTTTTCTTTTGACCATATGACTGCGGACTGTCTGTTTACGGAGTACATGCACAGGCCCTTCAAGCTCATCAGGCTTAAGAAGGCGCTGTCCCGCTGGCAGTACAAGCTTGCGGACCGGGCGTGGAACTCTCTCTATCTTGAAAACCACGATCATCCCCGTGTGATCAGCCGCTACGGAAGCGAAAAGTTCCACAGGGCTTCGGGAACCTGTCTTGCCACAGCATATATGTTCCTTAAGGGTACGCCCTTTATTTATCAGGGACAGGAGATCGGCATGACCAACATCCGCCTTAAATCCATCGACGATTACGTGGATGTGTCAAGTAAGACCAACTACAACAAATATCATCTGAAAGAATCCGTGGCCTCCAGGCTTCACAGGATACATCTTTCAAGCAGGGATTCCGCCAGAACTCCCATGCAGTGGGACAGTAGAGACAACGCGGGATTTTCCGATGTTAAGCCCTGGTTCTTTGTTAATCCCAATTACAAGGACATTAACGTGGCAGCAGAGGAGGAACGTCCCGACGGGATCCTAAACTATTACAGAACCTGTGTGAAGCTTCGCGCCAAGTCCAAGACTCTGATCCACGGTTCCTATAAGGAATACGATCCGGAGAATCCTCTTGTATATATGTACGAAAGGAATCTTGGTAAAGAAAGTTACATTATAATATGTTCTTTTGCCAAGGAAAACATACCCTTCATGCTTCCCAAGGGGTTTGCGGGACACACGGCCAAGCTGGTGCTTACAAACTACCCTCGCAAAAGAAAAACGGGAGAGATCGGGATACTTCCAAAGAAAGGCCTGAGACTTTCGCCCTACGAAGCAATGGTCATTAAAATGAAAAGAAAGTAATCGTTATCTTGACGTTATCATGAATGTGCTATAATACATGGACGTGGTTTACTATCTTACGGAGGAGAATAAAATGGCAAAAAACAAGCGTAAAATGGGGATCATGGCCAAGCTGCTCTTAGGTATCATTCCGGTGATCATCATCGGCGTTAACGTGGTATCTTATGTAAGCGGGCAGATGGCCAGCAATGCGATTCTTGAAGAGACCAACGAACATATGACAGCGGTCCTTGACGGAAATGTTAAGGATATAGACGGTCAGCTGGATGAGGTTCGTACTACGGCGGAATTGCTTTCTTTGTACGTGGGCGACTCATACAAGACTGCAGATATGGCAAGCTTTGCCAGATTCTTTAAGAGCGTTGTATCGGGTAATGAGCTCATAAGCGGCGCAGGTATCTGGTTTGAACCCAAGACCTACACCGGCGGACTTTCCTATGCTTTTATGGATTATGTGGGACCCTATTGGTATAAGGACGGTGCCAATGTGGTAGAGACATGGGATTATTCCAACGCCGAATATGATTATTTTGCCCAGGAATATTACCGGAATGCCAAGGCAGCAAACAAGAACGAGGCAATCATTACAGACCCTTATTACGATCCTACATCCAACTCCGTAATGGCTACCTGTTCAACAGCCATCATCAATGCAGCAGGCGAATACGTGGGCTGTATCACGGTAGATATAAGTCTTGATACCATTAATACAATGGTTGGCTCCATCAAGGTTGGCCGTACGGGATGTGCGGTTATGACAGCCGGCGACGGAACATATATTTATTCGGATGATTCTTCAAAGGTTTCGGGCGGAGCTAACATTTCCGCAGATAATAACGGCCTTCAGACCATAGCTTCCGCAATTGTAGGAAGTGAAAAAGGAAATGCAGAGTACACCGGAACAGCAGGCAAAGCCAATGCTTACTTCGAATCTATCCCTCAGGTTAACTGGAAACTGATCCTCATGATGGATAACGCCGAGATCAACGAAGCAGCTACACAGATGATCGGCATCACACTTCCCATAGCCATCGCGGTTATGGTTCTTTGCGCTGTGGCTGTTATCGTTCTTGCAAGATCCATTTCCAAGCCTCTCGTTACAGTTAAGGCATTTGCAGAGGAACTTGCGACCGGTAACTTTACCGTTGATGAGCTCGCTATAAGACGTGCCGACGAGATCGGTGAAATGGGTGACTCCCTTAATGAAATGTATCATAACAACAGGGATATCATCGCCAATATTTCGGAAGAGGCCGGCAATATCAATGATGCTTCTTCTACCTTAAGTGCCATGAGTGAGGAGCTCTCCGCAGAGTTTGGCAGGATCCAGGACAACATGGTAAGCGTTAACGAGGCAATGATGAACTCAAGTGCCGGAACTCAGCAGGTTTCCGCATCCGTTACCGAGGTCAACAACTCAGTTGCCAGACTTGCAGAAGAAACCGAACGCATCAGCGCCGAGGTTAAGAATATCACCGAGCGTGCCCACAAGGTTCAGCAGAACTCCATTGCCGCTCACGATTCCGCTATAGAGATCGCAGAGATCAGAGAGAAGGAATTAAACGAAGCAAGATCCAAGGCAACGGTTGTAAAAGAAATCGAAAACCTTGCCAATGTTATCAATGATATCGCAAGCGAGATCGACCTTCTGAGCTTGAACGCATCCATCGAAGCAGCCCGTGCCGGTGAGGCAGGACGCGGATTTGCGGTTGTTGCTCAGCAGATTAACAAGCTTGCTACAGAAACTGCCGAAGCTGTTCACGAGATCCAGGGCACCATCGCAGGCGTACAGGACGCTTTCCAGGATCTTGGTGCTTCCAGTGAGAAGCTTCTTGAGTTCGTTACTCAGACAGCTACACCCGATTACAGCAAGTTTACTGAAATCGGACGTCAGTATGGCGAAGATGCAAATCTCTTCGGAGAATTGTCAGATAAGATCGCTGAGATGATCCAGAGCATCAAGGTTACAATGGATGAAGTTAACTCAGCTGTTGCCAACATCGCAAACGGTACCGAGGAAACCGCAACCAGATCGGCGGACGTTACCGAATCCGTTAACTCCGCAACCTCAGCCATCGATTCCATCGCCGAGCAGGCTACCAGCCAGATGCATACGGCAGGAATACTTACCGATATTGTAAAGAAGTTCAAGTTGAGATAAATGGCAGATTCAGTCTTATATGACAAAGATATAAGAGAACCACTTTGTTTCTATTTAGAAGAACTGTTCGGAAAGTGCCGAATATTTGAAGAAAAGCGAATGGGCGATTCCAGAGCCGACATGGTGATGGTATTGCCCTGCGCTTTGTGTGGGATAGAAATAAAGTCCGACGCGGATTCCTATGCGAGGCTTTCAAGGCAGGTCAAGGATTACAGCGCTTTCTTTGACTTTAATTACGTGGTGGTGGGTTCGACTCACGTGCACCACATCAAGGAACACGTGCCGGAGGAATGGGGCATAATAACCGTCGATAACGTGGAGGGGCAGCCGGACTTTTACTTTTTGCGGCAGGCCAGTCCCAACCCCGGGATGAGGCGGGAGCTTAAGCTTTCCATGCTGTGGAGGCCGGAACTTGCCCACATACAGGAACTAAATGGTTTACATAAGTATCCCGGCAAAAGCAAGGATTTCGTTCGAAAATACATAATCGACTCGGTTCAGGGAGTTTTGCTTGATAAACAAATTTCCGATGAGCTATTTGAGCGGGATTATGATACAATAGCAGAGAAGATAAATACGTACAGAGCAGAACACGGACAGAAGAAGCACCGCCGAAAAAGAAAGAGATATCGAAAAGTAAAGGCGCTTAACTAAAAACTTACTGTCGACAGTACCGTAAATGTCCGAGGAGTCAAGTGTCAATAACAATAAGTATAAGGAGAGACTTTACCATGTCAGACTGCATTTTCTGCAAGATCGTGAAGGGCGACATCCCTTCCGCCAAAGTTTATGAGGATGACCGGTGCTACGCTTTTCGCGACATCAATCCCCAGGCACCCACCCACATCCTTGTGATCCCCAAGAAGCACATCGATTCAGTGGCTGCGTTAAAGCCCGAAGATGAGGCTACGGTAGGTCACATTTTCACCGTGATCTCCAAGATAGCAAAGGACGAGCATCTGGATGCGGGGTTCCGCGTGATCTCCAACTCGGGAGCTGATGCGGGCCAGACCGTTAATCACCTGCATTTCCACATCCTTGGCGGTGTTAAGATGGGAGAAGGCTTGATTTAAGCCTTCTTTTTTTATGTAAAATTTCAGATAGTTTGATAATTTTCCGCTAATAATATGTGCAATACCTTGCGAATGTATTCCTTTTTGCTATAATTATTTTGTATGACCCGCCGATAAAGGCCGGAAACTGAAAGGAGTCTTCTTATGGACGCTAAAAAGAAACGAGGGAGTATCAAATTGCCCCTGATACTCACCATGGTATTACTCGTTGTGGTTCCGCTGGCAATAGCAGTTGTGGTAAGCTCTCTCAATACCATCAGCTCCGCTAAGAGTTCCTCTGACAGCTTGAATCAGGTTACAGCTCAGTTAATGGAACAGAAGATCAACAATGTTATGGACCAGAACATGCAGGTTATCAAGGCTCTCGCAGCTACACCTGACATTGTTGCTTATGTGGGAGGAAGCAGAGAGCCTGATCGAGAGGCTAGAATACTCTCACTTATTTCAACTGCCGATGCTAATTTCGCCGACAATGACGGCAATGTTATTTCTATAGCCGACGGAACGGGATTTCAGATTCTGAGGACTAAGGGCAATTGCGTAGATATCAGTACTCGTGAGTATTATACTCAGGCCATGGCGGGTGGAGATTATGCATCCGACATGATCGTATCCAAGTCCATGGGTACTCGTATATGTACTTTTTCCACTCCTGTTAAAGATGAAAACGGTAAGGTTATAGGTATCGTTCAGAGAAACTACGATCTGGAATGCTTCCATGAAATTCTTGCAGAAGCGTTAACGGAAGAAAAACAGGAAATCGTAATGGTGGACCGTACCGGTTCCGTTATCGCTCACTCCGGACACCTTATCAAAGTAGAAGAACCTGAAGATCAGTCCGGAAATCAGTTTTATACCGATTCCCGCGGTTCTAAACTGGAAGGAACTTATGAAACTGCGTGGCAGGGAGAAAAATGGATGATCTCCTGGGTTAAAGAAGACCGCACGGGTTGGGTAGTGGCAAGCTGCCGCGTTGAGTCTGTTGCCATGAGACAGGCTATGGCTACCACGTTCGTGATGATCGGCATCGGAATCCTGGCAGCAGTTGTAGGTGTAGTAATTGCTTTTGTAATGTCCCGTTCTTTTACCGATCCGTTAAAGAAAATTACGGAAACCGTATCTGCACTTGCTGACGGCCGTTTCATCAAGGTTGACAAGTATACCGACAGAAACGATGAGTTCGGTCAGATCGTTACGGAAACCAACACACTTATCGACACTCTCAGCCACATAGTGGATGATATAAAGAAATCTGCTGTAAATGTCAACGAGGAATCCGTTTCTCTTGCAGATACCGCAGATCAGATCTCCCAGACCGCGGACGACGTATCCAATGCGGTTCAGGAAATCGCTCATGGTGCAACTCAGCAGGCTGATGAAATACAGGCCGCCAACAACAATACCATGGTTATCAGCGACAATATCCAGCAGGTTACGGATAATGCCGAGGCTGTTGCTACCACCGCTTCAGAAATGAGCGAAAACAGCCGTGACAGCGCTGATAAGCTTGATCAGTTGAAGGCTTCTTCCGAACACATGAGTAAGGCTATCGACGAGATCTCCGAGAAGATTTCCGCTACGGGCGCTGCCGTTGAGCGCATCAGCGGTAAAGTCGAAGCCATTAACTCCATCGCTTCACAGACCAACCTCCTTGCTCTCAATGCTTCTATCGAAGCTGCACGTGCCGGTGAAGCAGGCCGCGGATTCGCGGTTGTGGCCGAAGAGATCGGAAAGCTTGCTGATGAATCTTCACATTCCGCTGATGAGATCAGGGCTGAGATGAACCTTCTTTTGAATGAGTCCCAGAGCGCTATCGAGACAGCCAAGGAAGTTAACGCAACCACCAAGGAACAGAAAGAGATCCTTGATGCTACCGTTGAAAGTATCTCCAAGCTCATCGAAGAGATCGAAAGCAGCGTAGAGGAAATCAATTCAATCACCACCAGCGCAGAGGCCTGCGAGCAGAGTAAGGGCGTTATCGTTGATGCCATGACTTCGCTTTCTTCCATTTCCGAAGAAAACGCAGCGTCCTGTCAGGAAACCGGCGCTTCCATGGAAGAGCTGAACGCAACTGTCAACACATTAGCATCTGCTGCTGATAAGCTTCGGCATATATCAGACAGCCTTATAAAGGAGATGAGATTCTTTAAGTAAAAAACAGCTTTATAAAGAAGATGAGATTCTTTAAGTAAAGACAAATTCTTTACAGAAAATTGACATATTTGACAGATTATTGACAGAAAGGAACCCTGTCCGGATTGGACGGGGTTTCTTTTTTAATTGTTTAATACACTGCGTTGTGGTAAAATATTCAGTGTATTTATGAAATTGTATGGAAATTTCGGAGGGAAGATGGACGATATAACCAGAGCCAATATAAAAGAAATGGCGCGCATCATTAACTTAAGCCGAAATGTTGTGTTCTTCGGAGGAGCAGGAGTAAGTACCGAATCAAACATTCCCGACTTCCGAAGCGCAAAGGGCTTATTCTCCGTTAAGCTTAAGAGCCATTTTACACCGGAACAGCTTGTTTCACATACTTTTTACAAGGCTCATCCCGAGGACTTTTTTGAGTTTTACAAAGATAAGCTTATTTATCCCGAAGCAGAGCCCAACAAGGCTCACAAAGCCCTTGCAAAGCTTGAGGAAGCAGGCAAAGTCAAAGCTGTCATCACCCAGAACATTGACGGACTTCATCAGGCAGCCGGCTCCAAGAACGTGTTCGAGCTTCATGGCTCCGTCAAGCGTAATTACTGCGAGGAATGCGGGGCTTTTTACGACGAAAAGTACATTATTCAATCCGAAGGTATTCCTGTGTGCGAGAAGTGCGGCGGACGCGTCAAACCGGATGTGGTTCTGTACGAAGAGCCGGTGGATCCCAAGATCTTCCAGCGCGCCATCAATTACATGATACTTGCGGATACGCTGATCGTGGGCGGAACGTCTCTTGCGGTTTATCCTGCGGCAAATCTCCTTCAGTATTTTCAGGGACTTAACCTTATACTTATCAACAAGACTCCCACGGCGGCAGACAGCCAGGCAAGTCTTATTATCAGAGAATCCATAGGTACTGTATTTGAGCAGGTAATGCATCAGCTCAAGATGGAAATATAAAATAACATCACAGAGGAGCATCATGAAGGCAAAGTGGACTGTCAATCCTGAATTCAGTGAACTTGACAAATTTATCGAGCTGTCTCAGCAGTACGATGCGGCATTTGAGTACACGGATTTTACTTTTCCCCATATCTATCAGAATAAAGAAGAAACCAAACGCCGTATCGAGGCTTACAACGCCCTGGATCGTGACAGATCGAGAGATACGCTTCACGGAGTTTTCTTTGACGTGGCGTTCTTAAGTACGGATGATGTGCTTAGAGCCAGAAGCAGGGAATTAATGGACATGTCCCTGGATATCGCGAGGGAACTTAACTGTAAAGGTGTTGTGTTCCATTCGGGGATCATTGGCGGGCTCAATGTTCCTTATTATTTTGAGGGCTGGGTTAAGGGCATGTGCGAGTTTCTGCCTACAGTAGCCGAGAGATACAAGGATATCAACATTTATCTTGAAAATACGGTAGAAAGCTCGGCTTCCGAGATAGTGGAAGTGGCTGCAAGACTCAAGGGACTCGGAAATGTTAAATTGTGTTTAGATTATGCTCACGCAAGCATCAGACCCAGGAAAGCAGACGAATGGATCAGAGATATGGCGCCTTACGTAGGGCACATGCACGTTAATGACAATGATCTTCAGAACGATCTGCATCTTGCCTGCGGTGAAGGAAATATAGATTTCAATCATTTTGCGGCGGAAGTTGATTATTACGGGCTTGATACATCAATAGTTCTGGAAGTTACGGGATATGACAGAGCCAGAAGGTCTCTTGAATTTATGAGCAAACTGTAGCCTGTCATATAGGGTTATGAATCGGGGTAAATCTTATGAACCTGGAAAACGTACTGAATACCGTTCTTGGTGTCGGACTTGCACTGTCCGCCGAGAAGGATTTTAACAAACTCTTCAATCTGATCATCGACAAAAGTATGGAGATAACGGCCTGCGATGCGGGAACTCTCTATGTTGTCGGTGATGATGTGCTGGAATTTCGCATCATGAAGACCATCTCTCAGGGTACGGACAAAGGTTCGGACGGCGAGAAGATCGACATTCCGCCTGTTCCCATAAAAGAAGGCAATATCTGCGCCTATGCGGCAATCCACAAGAAATCTCTTAATATTCCGGACGTTTACACAAGTGATCTTTTCGACTTCTCGGGTCCCAAGAAATATGATGCTCTTACGGGCTATCATACAGGATCCATGATCGCGGTTCCCCTTGTAGATAACAATGATAAGACCGTTGGTGTGCTCCAGCTCATCAATGCACTGGATCAGGACGGAAATATCATTCCTTTTGATCCTTCTCTTGAGAGAACCGTTCTTTCGCTTGCGTCCCAGACCGCTGTGGCCGTTACCAACATGCGCTATCAGGAAGAGTTAAAGGATCAGATGTGGTCCTTTACGGAAGCAATGGCGGCTGCAATCGACGAAAGGACCCCTTACAATGCCAGCCACACCCGTAAAGTGGCGGAATACTGCGGTATGATCGCGGATTACATCAACGAGTTGCATTTAAAGGGCGAAACGGACGAATATTTCAACACCAACAGAAGAGAGCAACTGGTAATGGGTGCCCTTCTTCACGATATAGGAAAGCTGGTTATCCCTCTTTCGGTAATGAACAAGGCCACAAGACTTGACGGTCACGAGCAGGAACTTCAGAACCGTATGGAGACCAACAGGTTAAAGAGCAAGGTAAGATTCCTGGAAGGCAAGATAACCGAAGAAGAATACAAAGCGACCATCGAAAGAATCGATAAGGCCGAAAAAATCGCTATGGAAGCCAACGGACTGGGCTTCATACCACCCGATATTGAAAAAAAGTTAAAAGAGGCTTTAACTTATACCATAGTCACCGACGAGGGCGAAGAGTTTCTTTTTACGGACATGGAAAAGAAATGTCTTTCCATTATAAAAGGAACTCTTACTCCTGAAGAGCGAAGCATAATGGAAAGCCACGTCGTAATTACAAAGAAGATTCTTGATAAAGTACATTTCAATTCATATTTTAAAGACTCACCGAGATGGGCAACGATGCACCACGAGCTGTTAAACGGACGCGGTTATCCCAATCATCTTACTGCGGATGAGCTTCCGCTTGATGCGAGGATCACCACGGTTGCGGATATCTGCGACGCCCTGCTTGCAACCGACAGACCCTACAAGCGGCCCATACCAAGAGAAAAGGCATTCGCTATCATGTATGACATGGCAGACAAGGGTGATATAGAGAAACGCCTTGTAGATTACCTTAAGGTGTGCCTGGAAAGAAATTCATGAGCATAGTTTTTCCTGATAATATGGTCTCCTACATCAACTTTGTAGGAGACCGTACCTTTAGACAACAAAAATTAAATAATACGGATATAATGCTGTTTACCGCACTTATTTCCGAAAACATCGCCGACACCAACGAGATATACGGTTACACTCTTAAGGAACTGGCCGGTTTCAAAAGCGCTGCGGGAACTGAGCGGTTTCTTCTTAATATAATGGGAAATTCTCCCCGTTATGCGAATGTGACTCTCAAGAATTACCGTTCGGAGATCAACGAATCCGAGGAAACCACATTCTATGCGGCAACCTTCATGCTGACGGCCTTTGAGACCCTTATCGTGTTCCGGGGTACCGACGGATCCTTAATGTCATGGAAAGAGAACTTCAACACGCTTTTCAGACATCCTTCCTACGGACACGGCCTTGCCAAAGAATATCTTGAAAGCGAGATCGGCTCCTCTAAGAATCCCTTTATGAAATTTCATGTGACGGGGCATTCCAAAGGAGGAAACCTTGCTTTATATGCGTCAATGTCGGCGAATGCTCGAATTCAGAAGAAAATATCAGATGTTATCATATATGACGCGCCGGGATTTATGACGGATCTTCGTGAGGAACCGGGATTTTTAAATATTAAAGAAAGAATTAGCGCCTACGTTCCGGAAAGCTGTGTCATAGGAAAACTCATGAACCAGCCCTGTGAACTTAAACCGGTAAAGAGTACGGGAAAGGGAGTGTTCCAGCACGACACCTACAACTGGATCAGCGGACCTTACGGCCTTGAGCCTGCGGAATCCACAAATGATTTCAGTGCCCATCTTTCGGGACAGATCAATGACTGGATAGAACGTATTCCCGTTAAGGACAGACAGAAGGTCGTTAATGAACTTTTCGATGTCTTTAAAAAGAACGGAATCATGAGAATAGAGGATCTTATTCACATGGATCTTCGACATATCCTGGGAATGCTCATGAGCGCCACAATGCTTTCAAGCGAAAACAGGAGCCTTCTTATGATCATATTCAGGGAATTAAGGACGCAGTAAGGACTGAGTTAGGAAATTAAATCATGATTTAGCACAAAGGAAAAACAATTGAAGACCAAGACCGCCAACATCAAAAAAAGAATCTACGACATCATCCAGATCGGCAACGTCGGAGACCTGCCAAGCAGAGCATTTGACATATTTATAACGCTTGCTATCATTATTAGCCTTACAGGTGTGATCTTATCTACCTACGATGAACTGGATTCTTTTGAGGGGATATTTAATTTAATCGAAATTATCACCTCCATCATCTTTACCATAGAATATGGCCTGAGAGTGTGGACGGCAGAGCTTCTTTATCCCGATAAGCGCCGCGGGAAGGCAATTCTTTCTTTTGTATTCTCCGTAACGGGTATTGTGGATCTTATCACTTTCCTTCCTTTTTATCTTCCAATAGTATTTCCGGCAGGAGCGGTGGCCTTCAGAGTATTCCGTGTCATCAGGATCCTGAGACTCTTTAAGATCAACAGCCGTTACGACGCATTTTCCGTAATAATGGATGTCATCAACGAGAAAAAGAAACAGATCTTTTCTTCTTTTGCAATGGTCCTTATATTAATGGTGGCATCGAGCCTGTGCATGTATTCTCTGGAGCATGATGCCCAGCCTGATGTGTTTAAGAATGCATTCTCCGGAATCTGGT
>JAILHY010000156.1 GCA_024695575.1 Lachnospiraceae bacterium | reverse complement strand
GATCTGGCCCAGTTAATATATGACCTTAAGAATGCCACCAAGAATGCACGTATTTCCGTTAAACTCGTATCCGAAGCCGGAGTAGGTACCGTTGCCGCAGGTGTTGCCAAGGCAGGAGCCGGAGTCATCCTTATTTCCGGTTACGACGGAGGTACGGGAGCGGCTCCCATAAGCTCCATCCATAATGCGGGTCTTCCCTGGGAACTTGGCGTATCGGAAACCCATCAGACACTTATAATGAACGGACTCAGAAACAGAGTCGTTATCGAAACCGACGGTAAGTTAATGAGCGGTCGTGATGTTGCAATAGCAGCAATGCTCGGTGCCGAGGAATTCGGTTTTGCAACTGCTCCTTTGATCACTCTTGGCTGTGCCATGATGCGTATCTGTAACCTTGATACCTGCCCCATGGGTGTGGCAACTCAGAATCCGGAGCTTAGAAAGAACTTTGTGGGTAAGCCTGAATATGTAGAGAACTTCATGCGCTTTATCGCAAGGGAACTTCGTGAATACATGGCAAAGCTCGGTGTTCGCTCCGTTAATGAGCTTGTGGGAAGAACGGACCTTCTTTTGCCTAAAAAGGGTCTCTCTGCAAGGGAGGAAAAGGTTGATCTTTCAAGGATCCTTTCCTTCGCGGGAGATAAGAACACAGCCTTTGATCCAAAGGCCGTTTACAACTTCCAGCTTGAGAAAACAGCGGATGAAAGCATTCTTTTGAAAAATAAAGAGATACTCGAAGCCATCGATATCGGAAAGCCTTGCACCGTCAAGGTTCATGCCACCAATACCGACAGGACCTTCGGAACCCTGCTTGGTGCCGAGATCGTCAGAAAGAACAAAAAAGGCCTTAAACCTGACACCATTACGATCGAATGTAACGGAGCCGGCGGACAGAGCTTCGGAGCCTTTATTCCAAAGGGTCTTACCATTGATCTTACGGGTGATGCCAACGACTATTTCGGCAAGGGCTTATCGGGCGGAAAGCTTATACTGAAAGCTCCCGGAAATGCGGGTTATCCTGCAGAGGAAAATATCATTGTCGGTAACGTTGCTCTTTACGGTGCAACCTCCGGTGAAGCCTATATCGCAGGTGTGGCCGGTGAAAGATTCTGTGTTCGAAATTCCGGTGCAGTTTCCGTAGTTGAAGGTGTCGGCGAGCACGGATGCGAATATATGACCGGAGGACGGGCGGTAATCTTAGGCCCCACCGGCAAGAACTTTGCCGCAGGTATGAGCGGCGGTATAGTCTATGTTCTTGATGAAGACAGCAGACTTTACAAGAATCTGAATAAAGATCTGGTGCTCATGGAGAAACTTGAGCACAAGGCAGATAAAGAAGAACTTAAGGCATTGCTTGAGAATCACGTTAAATACACGAATTCCGCAAAGGCCGCAAGGATACTTGAAGACTTTGAAGGATATGTTCCGAAGTTTAAAAAGATCATCCCCGCGGATTACAAGAAACTCTTACAGCTCATCGCCCGCTACGAAGAGCAGGGTATGGACCGTAAGGAAGCGGAAGTTGAAGCATTCTACGAAGCAATGGGAAGAAAGGGGTGAGCCTGATGAAGAAATGCGAAAAACTTGATTTCAATGAATTTCATAAGGCGCCCAGACTCGACGATCAGGTAAAAGAAGCCTGCAGGTGCAATAACTGCGGTGTTCCTTTCTGTCAGGCAGGTATGATGATAGCGGGAATGGCATCGGGCTGTCCTTTAAATAACCTGGTTCCCGAGACCAACGCTCTTGTAGCCATGGGCAATCTTTCAGAGGCTTACACAAGGCTTTCAAAGACCCACAGTTTCCCTGAGTTTACTTCAAGAGTGTGTCCGGCTCTCTGCGAGAATGCCTGCACAGGCGGACTCCACGGAAAGCCCATAGCAACCAAGGAGAACGAGCGTGCCATCATCGACTATGCTTTTGAACATGACCTTGTAAAAGAACATGCTCCCGCAGTACGTACGGGCAAGAAGGTAGCCATCATCGGAAGCGGTCCTTCCGGACTTGCGGCAGCAGGCCTTTTGAATATGCGCGGACACTTGGTAACGGTGTTTGAGCGAAGCGACAGGGTGGGAGGCTTACTTAGATACGGTATTCCCAACATGAAGCTTGATAAGAGAGTCCTTGATCGAAGGGTCGCTCTTATGGAGGAAGCGGGAGTAATATTCAAATGTAACGTGAATGTAGGTAAGGAGCTTCATGCTTCCGACCTTTTAAAGCGTTTTGACAGAGTCATTCTTTGTACCGGTGCGTCAAATCCCAGAGATATCACGGCTCCCGGAAGAGATGCAAAGGGCATATATTTTGCGGTTGATTTCCTTAAGGAAGTTAGCCGTAAGCTCATGGATGAGGATTATGATTCAGACAAGGTTATGTCTGCTACGGACTTTTCTTTTGGCTCTCTGAAAGGAAAGAATGTAATCGTCATCGGCGGCGGAGACACGGGTAACGACTGTGTCGGTACTTCGGTTCGCTTGGGTGCTGCTTCAGTTACACAGCTTGAAATGATGCCAAAGCCCCCTGAATGCAGGGCTGCATCCAATCCCTGGCCCGAATGGCCCAAGATCCTTAAGACGGATTACGGCCAGTTAAACGCAATCGATGCCTACGGCCACGACCCCAGGATCTACGAGACCACGGTCACCGAGTTCCTTAAGGAAAAGAAAGGGCAGCTGACAGGGGTTAAGACCGTTAAGCTTACGCCTAAGAAGGACGAGAAAACGGGCCGTATGAACATGGTTCCCGTAGCCGGAACCGAGAAGACTCTGAAGGCCGATATCGTTCTTATTGCAGCGGGATTTCTCGGAAGTGAAGCTTACATTAGGGAGGATTTTGGTGTAGAATGTGATGGTAGGACTAACATCACAGTGGCAAACGGTTCTTTTGCCACTTCCAAAGATCGAGTATTTGCGGCGGGAGACTGTCACAGAGGGCAATCCCTGGTCGTATGGGCGATCGCAGAAGGAAGGCGTGCCGCTGCTTTGGTTGATGAGTCACTGATGGGGTACACCAATCTTACCTGACGATCATAAAGGAGCATTTATGAATACTCTTGATGACATTTTGAATCTTATTGACGAAGAAGGCGTTGAATTTATCAGACTCCAGTTTGCGGACATATTCGGAAACCTTAAGAATGTGGCCATTACACCGGGGCAGATAGAGCGTGTCAGCGCCGGAAGGTTTTCAATCGAAGGAGAGACCGTTTTTGGCGAGTCGGCTGATGAGGTGCTGTATCTTAAGCCTGATCTTGATACTTTCGTGATCCTTCCCTGGCGTCCCAAGCACGGCAAAGTAGGCAAGCTCATCTGCAGCGTGGTTACGGCTGATGGCAAGCCCTACGAGCTTTGTTCAAGGAGCATTCTTGCGTCAAATCTCGATATTTTGAAGGACAAGGGCTACGAAGCCTATACGGATCCGGAGTGCGAGTTCTTTCTTTTTCATACGGATGATGCGGGTCTTGCAACCACAATCACTCATGAGGAAGCGGGCTATATGGACGTTGGTCCCGTTGACCTTGGAGAGAATGCAAGGCGTGACATGGTGCTGACCCTTGAGGAAATGGGATTTGATATCAAGGCTTCCCATCACGAGAAGGCACCGGGACAGCACGAGATCGACTTCCGCGGAGACTGTGGAGTCAAGGCTGCCGATGATGTCATGACCTTTAAGTTTGCGGTAAGATCCGTGGCTCGAAGCTTCGGACTTCACGCAACCTTTATGCCAAGTCCCATTCAGGATGCACCCGGTTCATCCATGCATCTTAAGCTTTCTTTGTACAAGGAAGGCAGGAACCTCTTTAATTCATCGGAGGAGACCGCAGGGTACTTTGCAGGTGGCATCATGAAATATGCGCCTGAGACAGTTGCTTTTACAAATCCCTTGGTTAACTCCTACAAGCGGCTTGATCGCTGGAAGGTGTCAAAGAAACCGGCTCCCCTTCGTAATCTTGTGTCGGTTACTGATGAGTGCGGCGAAAAGAGCGTGGAAGTCAGATTCCCCGATCCTTCCGCCAACGTATATTTGACAATCGCTTTGCTTTTACGTGCGGGGCTTAAGGGAATCGATGAGCATATTACTCCCGACAACTCAGGATTCCACGGGCTTCCCGGAAATCTTAAGGACGCCTTGCTTAAATCTCACGACAGTTCATTTGTAAAAGAAGTACTGGGTGACAGGTTCGCAGACCTGTATATATCCGCTAAGTTCGAAGAGTGGGACGACTACCTTAACAAAGTCTCCGACTGGGAACTTGAACGATATCTTTTGAAAGTGTAAAGAGGGTTTTATGGGAAGCATCATTCTTGCGATTCCCAATGAGAAAAATTCACAGAGAATATGCGAAATACTGGCGCGCCATGATTATGCACCCGATGCGGTGTGTACTCTGGGGGCGCAGGTTTTGCGCGCTGCAGGTTCCATGGACTACGGTATCGTTGTCTGCGCCCGCAAACTTCGCGATATGAGCTACAGGGAGGTATATGAGTACCTTCCTGAGCATTTTCACCTTCTTTTGCTAAGTCCCGATTCTGATAATCATATTTCCGGAGACGGGCTTATGAGGCTCACCATCCCCTTTAAGCCCTCGGATCTTGTTAACACCATCGATATGATGATGTCATCTCTTGACAGCATCGTTAAGATCAATCGCAAACCTTCCCGCAGTGTAGAGGACAAAAAGAAAATAGACAAGGCGAAGCTCCTCTTAATGGATCGAAATGACATGACGGAGCCGGAGGCCTTTCGTTACATACAGAAAACCAGTATGGATACGGGGCGGACCATGCTTGAGACCGCAGAAATGATTCTTTTGCTTAACTGGGACAGAAGTTAGAGGTATAATATAGTCAGTGGAAGTCAATTGGTTGTTTGCACATGAGAAAGGATGGGGGTTATATGCAGGAAAACAGATTGGCGGACGGCAGAGAATTTGCCTTTTGGGAGAAGGAAACCGACTATGTAAGAGAAATCTATGTGGCGGGGAA
This sequence comes from Lachnospiraceae bacterium, assembly GCA_024695575.1. GTDB lineage: Bacteria > Bacillota > Clostridia > Lachnospirales > Lachnospiraceae > UBA1258. The sequence continues at coordinate 3,587 of JAILHY010000156.1, read as the reverse complement.
TGACCCACAGGCGTCGGATGACAACGACGGAAGTAAGAGCGCACCTTTAAAGACGATACAGGCTGCAGCGGACAGGGCTACACCGGGTACACACGTACTGATAGGTCCCGGAGTGTACAGGGAATGTGTGGCGCCCGCAATGGGTGGTAGCGATGTAACAAGCATGATATGCTATGAGGCCATGGAAAAAGGAACCGTGGTCATCAAAGCATCTGAAGAAATACATAAATTCGAAAAAAGTGAGGGTTGGAGACTCCAGGGCTTTGGAGATCCGGTTGTATCAGACTCTGTTAAGGTCTGGTGTCATCATCTGGATCCCGATATGTTCAGGGGTTACAACCCTTTTTGCGCCGTAAATATCCTTCATGACAGGCTGTTTATAGAGTATGACAAGACGGATATGACGCCTTATCTTAACAGGCGCGGCATGATATTCTGTGACGGAAAGCCCTTAAAACAGGTGGCGTTGTACAATCAGATCGCAGGGGAGGATGGCACGTACTGGGTGGAAGCTAACGGTCAGACCCTGCATTTCAGGCTTAAAGGTGACGAAGATCCTTCTGACCATGTTATTGAGATAACGGTAAGAGAGCAGTGTTTTGCACCAAGAACCCCTTTTTTGTCCTATATTAAGGTTAAAGGACTTGTGTGCGCTCATGCGGCGATGGGAGCTCCCGTACCTCAAAGAGGCGCTATTTCTGCCTACAGGGGACACCACTGGGTGATCGAAGACTGCGTGGTAGACTGGGCCAATGCGGTGGGAATAGATGTGGGTAATGAATGCTGGCATCATGAGTTTGACCATAGGCAGACCGTGGGACACAGCGTTATCCGCAGATGCCATATAAAGGATGCAGGGGTATGCGGCATTGCAGGACTATTTGCCACCAATATGCTTATCGAGGATAACCTCATCGAAGGAACAGGCTGGCAGAAGATGGAATTATCCTGGGAGGCCGGCGGTATCAAGCTTCATAACAGCGTGGACGGCATGATCCGAAGGAATGTGTTCAGGCGGACTTATCGCGCCGATCATCTGTGGCTTGATTGCGGTAACATCAATAACCGCATTACCCAGAATCTGTTCCTTGACGGAATCGAGCAAAGAGAAGCCATCTTTATAGAATGCACCAGAGAGGGCATCAACCTTATAGATAATAACATCTTCTGGAACGTGGAAGGACGTTTCGATGCTGCCAAGATCCCTAACGAACCCGGTTCATCGGGATGGTACAAGCTGGTTGAAAACGATGTTATCAACGGCTATGCGGTATACGGGGAAGGCACAGACAGGCTTCAGATAGCAAATAACCTCATCGGTAAATGCCGCGCTTATGCTTACTATGCTAAACCCGTTCCCTTCAGATTAATGCCGGGTGACAGAGGCGGCACCTCCCGTGATGCAAAGATAGTAAACAATATCATATATGATTGCGGAGTCGGCGGTATCTGCTTCCCCACAAAGGATAATTCTGCCGACGGTAACGCATATATCAAGCAGGCCAAGGGTGGAGATCTTAGGATAATGTATCCCGCTCCCGAAGTGTGTCTTGATCTTAAATCCTGGCGCGAATTCTACGGATTTGACCTTGCGGGATGCGAAGGCTGGTTCGATATCGATGTGGATACTGAGAATCTTACGATCAGATTAAGCGAAAGCAAGGTTATGCCTCGGAGATTCGGGGCTATTGAGCCCGGCCGTTATGAGACTGATCCGGCAGAGCTTAAGGGTATCGCCGATGAAAGAGTTAAGGTAGACCTGCTTGGCACAGAAAGAGCGGCAGGAAGTTGTGTTCCGGGACCCTTCGCGGGATTGAAAGCCGGAATGGAATGCTCAATAGATCCAAGGTTATAGGGAGGCTTTGCCATGTTTGACATACCGGATTACAAGAAGATTAGAGTGATAGTGGATACGGATGCAGCCTGTGAGGCTGATGATCCTTTTGCCATCGTGCACGCGATCCTCAGTCCAAAGCTTATTGTAAGAGCAATATGCGCGGAGCATTTTGCGGTGGAAGGCTCCATGGAACAAAGCTATGACGAGATACAGACCATCTTACGGGCCATGGATTGGGATATTCCTGTGTTAAAGGGGCAGAATGGTCCTCTCGCACAGGACAAAGAAGCGTCGGAAGCAGCTGATTTCATCATAAAGGAAGCCCTGCGGGAAGATGACAAGCCATTGTTTGTTCTTTGTCAGGGTGCCATCAGCAATGTGGCTATGGCCATTAAGACTGAGCCCCGGATCATGAACAGGATGACGGTCATATGGATAGGTACCCACGGCACGGCTTACGGCCCAATACCTTTCCGCGAGTTTAATGCAGGAAATGACATTGAGGCAGCCAATCTGGTGCTTGAGAGTGAAACACCGCTCTGGCTGGTGCCTTCTTACGTGTATACCACCGTAAATATCGGGATCGCAGAGATCAAAAGAAGGATCGCACCCTGCGGAAAGATAGGGGAGCATCTGTACAACAATCTGGTGGATTACAACAATTCTGAAGGAGCAGGATGGACCCAGGGAGAAAGCTGGTCCCTTGGGGATTCACCCGCCATCGCGATTGCGATAAATCCGGGCTGCGGCAGGTTTGAAACGGCGCCTGCCCCGCATGTGGAGCAGGATACGGCTTCAACCACACGGCCGGAAAACCGCCTGATCAGAATATACAAGGACGTTGATTCCCGATACATCCTGGAAGACTTTATCGCAAAACTCGAAATGGCCTATGGGGACGGGGTTAGTGGGTCATTCCGTTTATGAAAAAATATTTTTGTCCGCCTGAAAGGACGCTTGGCGCATTGATGGAGGTTATGGGTGGAAAAGACGATCCAATTTGGAGAGAATTCTTTGATCTGATGATGTCCTCATATAAGATGTAAATGTAAGCAGACGATAGAATTCTTGAGGCCTTAAAGAAACGTTTTTTTGGGAAACGGGGTATGCTGACGATTACAAAACAACAGGCAAGACTGTTTATTCTTGCCAAACAGGGACTGATCGGTCCGTGCAGATTTACAGGGAAAGAAGGAGCCTATGATTATGTACGTCAGGCAGGATGCATTCAATTTGATCCTGTTGACGTATGTGGCAAGAATGCTGAGCTGACACTGCAGTCAAGGGTTAAAGGGTTCAAGAAGTCAATGCTTCAGGAACTGCTGTATGAGGATCGTAAACTTGTAGACTACGTTGATAAGGAGTTATCAATATGGCCGACGGAGGATTGGCCGTATTTTGCTTCTTTCAGAGAACGCAGTCGTCTGATGGGTGATTCTTTTGAAGGGATGGAGGCGCTTAAAGAAGAGGCCTTAGCTTACATTAAAGAAAACGGACCGGTCTGCAGTGATACACTGCCCATTGAAGGCGAGATATACTGGCATTCTTCCATGCATTGGAGTGGTAACTGGCATAAAAAATCTCCTGCGGCAAGATCGGTTCTGGAGCAGTTATATACTGAAGGTGAGTTGATAATCCACCACAAAAACGGAAGCCGGAAGTATTATGATCTTGCGGGAAAATACCTTCCGGGCGCCATATTAAAAGCGGACGATCCCTGCAAGGATGAACTTGATCTTATCTCATGGCG
>JAILHY010000137.1 GCA_024695575.1 Lachnospiraceae bacterium | reverse complement strand
AGGTCAAGCGGGCCTTCAAATGCCTGTAATTTAACATCCAGAGACATATCTTGTGTTCCTTTATGCGTTCGGTCACAAGATATTGTATATCAATGGCGGTCATTTTTCAAGGGGGAAATGTTACTCTTTATCTCCAGCACTATGATCTCCCCTGGATTGAACATCCTCCACGGTATATGATGCCCGCCGAGTCCACGATTGACCAGCATAGTCACCGTGCCTTTTTTGTACTCTCCACCGTGAAACTTCGGAAACAATTCAAGTCTTGGCGATATCAGCCCCCGTCCGAAGATCCGCACGATCCCTCCATGCAAGTGCCCGGATAGCACCAGGTCACTTCCGTACTCTGCATAACTTTCAAAGTACTCCGGATTATGCGCCAAAAGAATGTTATAATCTTCCGGATTCAAAGCCCCCACCAGCTCCTCTATCTCCGCTGCCGGAAGCACCGGTTTCTTTCGCTTGTTGTAATATTTCTCGGGAAGGGTAAGCCCCGTGATGCGAACGCCCCTAAACTCCGCGCTTTCGTTATCCATCATGGGAACGCCGATATCAGCAAGCGCCTTACAGTACCGCTCATACAGGTCCCCATAAGTCTTAAGATACACTCTCGACCTTGACTCGTGATTTCCAAGAGAGTAAAACACCGGCCCCCGCTCCTTAAGATACTGAAGGAATCCGATACTCTCCGCGAAATCAATGTGCCTGTCCGCCGTCATCATGTCCCCGGCCAGCAGCGCCCCGTCAAACTCGATTTTATCAAGAGCATCGTATAGGCGTTTGTTTCTTTTTCCAAAGATGCGGGAATGCAGATCCGAAATAAAAAGAAAGCGCAGATCCTCCGAAACCTTGTCGGTCTCGACAGAAACGCTGCGCACAACAAAACGGTTGGAGTCGAATGCAACAACTCCAACCATTATCAAAGCAAGAAAAAATATAACTACGGCCCAGATCATCAGCTCCACCTGCCGCGAAGGTTCCTGTAAACCTCCATGGCCGTATCTCTGGCGCGAAGCAAAGGCGCCTTGAAGATCTCAACAAGTCTGATAACGTAGTCCACAACCGCGATGGCAAGTATAACTTCGATAAACCTTGTCATGTACACGGGATCCAGGCTGTCAACGAAATTCATGAGCCATACATTGATGAACGCCACCACGCCGATCGCGTAAAATCCCCAGGCAAGTGTACTCTCAAGACAGATGATACCCTGGAAATTAAAGGGCTTGTCATCGTAGTCCCACCAAAGGCTTCCAAGCGCCCTGATCATGAAACGTCCAACCAGGTACTCAAAGATCGTTGCAAACACCGCACCAACCAGATAAAGCAAAAGAAAATGCTCTCTAAGGGGTGCCAAAACGATACAGCCGATGGTTGCGCCAAAGCCGTATATGGGGCAGAAAGGTCCGCGGGCAAATCCGCGGTTCACTATTTTCTTTTCACAGATGGACATGTAGATGGATTCCACAAGCCAACCAAGCATACTGTAGATAACAAAGGATGCCGCAATCCGATACAGCGTCATGCCCTGTGTGCCTACAAGCAGGAATTCAGGTACTCTCATACTCCTCCCTCCGTATTCAACCTATCTTACTATATCACATAGTCCCCCGAAAATCAAGGTTGACATAATACTTAAAGAAATATTAAGAAAAGAAAAATCCCTGACGTTCATCAGGGATTTCAAAACGCTTAGTTGTATTTGCGCTTTCTTGCAGCCTCAGATTTCTTTTTACGCTTAACGCTGGGCTTCTCGTAATGCTCACGCTTACGAATCTCCTGCTGGATGCCTGCCTTAGCGCAGCTTCTCTTAAATCTGCGTAATGCGCTGTCAAGTGATTCATTTTCTTTAACGATGATATTAGACATTGTACCTACCTCCCTTCAGTCCCGAGTTCGACTTCCGGGTTATTTGTTCTGTTTCAAACATAGTTATTATAGCAGAAAAGTCTGTTTCGTCAACAGTTTTTTATAAATCCGCGGATCTTCCCTGATTAAGCCCGCAGATCAGGCTCCCGTGAGCATATCGTAGGTCACGCCGTATTTCTTGGCAATGTCGCTTGCATATGACATTCCTTCGGGCGGCGCGATCTCAACTTTGTAGGAACGCTCGCCCCCTTCTTTGGTCCGAACCACTAAGGAAGCCGCCTTCTTTGAGAATGATGCGGCGTTAAGCTCGTCGATCTCAAATGCAAGTTTATGCATGTGAGTGTTATAAATGGTGCGGATCCCCTTTTCAAGGATGGCCCGCTCGCAGTCCTTGGCGATATAGTAGCCTTCCTCGAAGGACGTGGTCGAGAATGTTTCATTTAATAACAGCAAGCTCTTATCCGTTGCCTTTTCATACATTTCTTTAAAGCGCTTGCACTCTTCCCCCAGTCTTCCAAGGTCCAGGGTCTTGTCCTCGTCCGCAGGGAAATGGGTGTATATTCCGTCCACGGGGGTAAAAGTAAATGCAGTCCCCGGCGCATAAATTCCTGCCTGCGCCATAAAGAAAGCCTGTCCCACCGCTTGGGTGATGGTGGTCTTACCGCCTCTGTTAGCTCCCGTCAGGATGTAAAGGCAATGCTCGTCGGAAAAATCAAGGTCGTTAAGCACCACGTCGGAACTCTTGATATCGCTGCTTTCAAGGAGCTTAAGATTGTAGATGCCCTGGAGATTTGCGTTAATGCCGCCTGCTACAGGCTCGCTCTTACAGAATTTAAAGCCTGCTTCGGTTTCTTTTTCGATAAAATCAACCCAGCGGATGTAATAGATGAACTCGGGCATGAGGTCCGTTATGTCCGTTATGGTGAGAGTTGCATATTTATTCAGTACGTTACGAAGATGCTTGACGGTTTGGCTTAAAAGCCGGTCGGTGATCACGTCCATGTAGTTGGTGATGCTCCGGCCCTGAGTGTCCGCCTCGGAAATAGCCTTAAGAGTCATGAAAGCCATGGGACTGAAGGCGGGAATAAAGGGAACCTTTCCCTGTGAGAGCGGGTTCTGCGCCGTAAATTCGTCGTACTTAAAGTCCCCGTCCCAGTCAGTACCGTCGTGGATTATGTCCTTGCCCGCAACCTTGTCGATGAAGTGACTTACAAGATTCGACTTGGTGAAGGGCTTATTATTAATGGAAATAACTCCGATGCCGCAGGCTTCGAAACGCTCGTTTAAGTTTATGCCAACGGTAACGCTCTTTAAGTTCCTGGTATCCGCGCGAAGTGCCTTAATGTCTTCTTTTAACTCGCCGAAACCATTGTCGTTGTAAAGGGCCGCCACGTAATCTCTCAGTGCCTTCAAGCCCTCGGAATTAAGGTTTGCCTCGGACAGGCAGTTATAAATCCTGTCGATGCATTCGATGTAATCGTTGATCTCCTCCAGCCTGTGAAGCAGGTCCCAGGTACTGGGCTCGTGATCGTGATCGTGCTTGTAGCTTCCGTAATCTCTGAGGAAATTCACCCGGTCCAGGAGCTCAAGCAGTTTGGTCCGC
>JAILHY010000095.1 GCA_024695575.1 Lachnospiraceae bacterium | reverse complement strand
ATCAGCTTCTTAAGAGTGTGCCTTCTCTTTTGATGTTTACTTTCTATATACTTATCTATCTTTGCTCTGCGGCCAATCTTTATCTTGTTGTTTATTATGCCCGCAAGTACATGACGGGTATGAAAGAGAAGGCTGAGGAAGCGGACCGCGCCAACGAATCGAAGATGATCTTTCTTGCCAATATGTCTCACGAGATCCGCACTCCCATGAATGCGATCTGCGGCATGGCGGAACTTACTTTAAGGGAACCTTTGGAACCCGAGGTAAAAGAAAACGTTGAGAACATCCAAAGCGCCGGAAGGATTCTGCTTTCCATAGTTAACGACATCCTTGATTACAGTAAGCTTGAAAGCGGAAAGATGGAAGTTATTCCCGTAACCTATTCTTTCCATAAGATGGTTAATGATGTCATCAATATGATGCGTATCAGGCTTGAAGACAAGGACGTGGAACTTAGGACCAACGTTCAGGATGATATTCCGGATCTTTTGATCGGGGATGAGATTCGTATCAGACAGATTCTTTTTAACCTTTTGTCCAACGCCATCAAGTACACGGATAAGGGTTATGTTATATTGGATGTTACGGGTCAGTCTGAAGGCGGTTTCCTTGATCTGACCGTAAGCGTTACAGACAGCGGTATCGGTATCAAGAAGGAAGATATTCCAAAGCTGTTTTCAAGTTTTCAGCAGGTTGATACCCGTAAGACCCGTAACCGCGAGGGTACCGGTCTTGGCCTTGCGATATGCAAGCAGCTTCTGACACTTATGGGCGGCGATATTAGCGTGGAATCCACCTATGGTGTAGGTTCCAAGTTCACCATCAAGGTGTCACAGAAGATTTCCGACGAGGAACAGAAGTTTAATGTCGATGCGGTTTCCGAGAATGAACAGGTTAAGGTCAAGGGCGTCGGAGCCAAAGTTTTGGTTGTAGATGATAACGCCGTAAACCTTAAGGTGGCACAGGGACTCATCAGGACCTTTGGTATCGAGGTTGAAACATGCATGAGCGGCAGACAGTGCCTTGATATCCTTAAGGAACACAAGGACTTTGATATCCTGTTTATCGATCACATGATGCCTGAACTTGACGGCATTGATACACTAAACATGATAAGGGCGGATTCCGATCCTTACATGCAGAAGGTTCCCATTATTGCACTTACCGCCAATGTGGTAAGCGGCATCAGGGAGATGTTTATTTCCGAGGGCTTTAACGATTATGTTCCAAAGCCCATCGATATGGTATGGCTTAACAGTATTTTGCGTAAATACCTGCCTGCCGACAAACAAAGTAATTAACTGACGGAGTATGATTATGACTAAGATTAGAACAAGATTTGCACCCAGTCCTACAGGGCGTATGCATGTAGGAAATCTCCGGACTGCTTTATATGAGTATCTGATCGCCAAGCACGACGGCGGAGATTTTGTTTTACGAATCGAGGACACCGACCAGGAAAGACAGGTTGAAGGTGCCACGGATATTATTTACAGAACACTTGAAAAGGCCGGCCTTAAGCATGACGAAGGCCCCGATATAGATAAGGGGTTCGGTCCTTACATTCAGTCCGAGCGTATGAAGACCGGAATTTACCTTAAATATGCCAAGCAGCTCATTGAGCAGGGTGATGCATATTATTGTTTCTGTGACAAAGAAAGACTTGAAAGCCTCAAACATAAGATCGAAGGAGACGAAGAGGGCAAGGAGATCGTAGTTTACGATAAGCATTGTCTTCATCTGTCCAAGGAAGAGATTGAGGCTAACTTAAAAGCCGGAAAGCCTTACGTAATCAGACAGAACGTACCCAATGAAGGCACAACTACTTTCAAGGATGAGCTTTACGGCGAGATTACCGTTGATAACTCTGAACTTGATGATATGATCCTCATCAAGTCTGACGGCTATCCTACATACAATTTTGCCAACGTAATCGATGACCATACCATGGGTATTACCCACGTTGTTCGCGGTAACGAATATATTTCTTCTTCACCCAAGTATCAGAGATTATATGATGCTTTCGGATGGGAGAGTCCCAAGTATATTCACCTTGCGCTGGTTACCGATGAGAATCACAAGAAGCTTTCAAAGAGAAGCGGACATTCTTCCTTTGAAGATCTCCTTGATCAGGGATTCCTGACTGAGGCCATTATCAATTACGTGGCTTTACTTGGCTGGAGCCCCGAGGATGACAGGGAATTCTTTACTCTTCCCGAGCTTGTTGAGGCATTTGATTACCACAGGATCAACAAATCCCCTTCGGTATTTGACCTTACCAAGCTTAAATGGATGAACGGCGAATACATCAAGAAGATGGATGATGAGGCTTTCTTTAAGGAAGCTGAACCCTATATCGATGCTGTTATCAAGCGACCCATTGACAAGAGAAAGATTGCTGCCATGGTTAAGACACGTATCGAGGTGTTCCCCGATATCAAGGATCATATTGATTTCTTTGAGACAATGCCCGAATACGATGTTTCCATGTATGAGCACAAGAAGATGAAGACCAATGTAGAGTCTTCAAAGAAAGTGCTTGCGGATGTGATCCCTTTACTTGAAGCACATGATGATTATTCAAATGACAGCTTATATCAGTTGCTTCTTGATTATGCAACAAAGAATGAGTACAAGACAGGATATGTGATGTGGCCTGTTCGTACAGCCCTTTCCGGTAAACAGATGACTCCCGCCGGCGCTACCGAGATTATGGAAGTGCTTGGCAAGGAAGAGTCCATAAGCCGTCTTAAAAAGGGACTGGAGCTTTTAAACTCTGCAAACTGATAATATTGGTCAGGATATGGCCATCAGGCACGGAACGGGACCTGCACTTATATATGCGGGTCCCGGCACCGGCAAGACTTATACTATTACACATCACATTCTTTATCTTATCGATGATCTTAAGGTGGTTCCCGACAGGATTCTTGTCATCACATTCACCAAAGAAGCTGCAAAAGAAATGAAAGCAAGGTTTATTAAACTGCGTCCCAAAGAGGGCAGGGATGTGAATTTCGGGACTTTTCATTCAATTTACTATAAGGTCCTTAAGGCTTTTGGCAATTGCAGGCTAAAGATCGCAGGCGACAGCACAAGGTATAACATATCCTCATCCATTCTGGAAGAGGACAAACGAGCAAACTTTCTTGATCTTGTTTCTTCTTATAAATCAGGCAAATCTTTGGATATACTTATCCCCGATGAGAAGGATAGAAATGAATTTATAACAAATTATAAGCTTTATAATGAGATGATGCGCGAGCATGGTCTGATGGATTATGATGATATTCTCATAAAATGTCATGAACTCCTTTCTAAGAATGCAGCAGTCAGAGAACTTGTATCCGAGCGGTTTTCATATGTATTGGCTGATGAGTTTCAGGATATAAACGGTATACAGTACGAAACACTTAAACTTATGATCCCGAAGGACAGGTCTTTGTATGTCGTGGGCGACGAAAACCAGTCAATATACGGTTTTCGCGGTTCTAAATTCGGGATTTTTGCTGAGTTTCTGCAGGACTTTCCGGAAGCGGCCAGGTACAGGCTAAGTATCAACTACCGTAACCACAAGGACATATTTGCTGCAGCTGCTAAGCTTATAGGTGACAAAGAAGACACGAAGACCGTTAACGAACGATATGAGGGCGGTTTCTTTTTAAGTGTGGAAAGCACCAAAAAGGAAGAGCATGAGCTGTTCCTTCGGGACCTTGAAGAAAGGCTAAAAAAGAATGAACGCTGTCTTGTAATGACAAGAACCAACAGAGATCTTGCAGGATACGAAGCCATGTGTGCCAAGATCAGCCAAAAGTACGGAAATACGGTATCTGTCAAGGAAACCGACAAAGAGATCCTTGCTTTATATGAATTTATTGATAATGTTATCGGATTTGTTGAAACGGGAGAAAGAAACCGGCTTTTTAAAGCTTTAGCTTACAAAGACGTTGTTTTCCCAAGAAGTCTCTTTACGGAAAATATAGTTTCCTTATCGGAAATCGCAGAAAAATGCACGAATGAAACAATAAGAACCGAGGTAATAAGGCTTGATAAGATGTTTGTATTTTTAAAACGAGCCAGTGCACCTGCTTTTACAGCATATCTACGGGATGTGTTTCTAAGAGACAAAAAGTGTTCCGATTCAGTTGTAAGCGAGCTTAATATCTTAGAGAAAGAATGCCTTAAATTAAAGACTTTACGTAATCTAAAAGAACTGGTATACGAAAGAATCGTAGAGCATCGCAGAAAGCTGGATGAAAAACGGGATAAGGCCCTGGAAAATCCTGCCTTCTTAACTTTTCATGCCTCAAAGGGACTTGAATATGATTCGGTCTTTATCCCTGATGTGATAGAAGGAAAGATACCGAAGCGAAATCAGCTGACACAGACTGATGAAGATGAAGAGAGGAGGCTTTTTTATGTAGCAATGACAAGAGCGAAGAACAGGTTGTATATCTACAGTGTAAAGTCGGAAGGAAGTCAGAATATGGTACCGTCAAGATTCCTTGATGAACTAATAAAATAAGGAGGTGCATTATGCACCTCCCTCTGATTACTCCGGCATGTCTTCAAATTCAAGTTCATCAAGATATTCGTCGAACTTGTCGCTTACCTTTTCGTATTCTTCGTCATCCTCGATATAGCGAAGTTCAGGTTCCTCATTAGGATCATCGGGATTCTCCGAGTATCCGTAAAACCACACACCGTCATCTGTGGCGTTTCCTTCTTCATCCAATGGCTGTAACGCAATATAATCAAGGTCATCAACCGTAAAGATAGTAAGAATTGAGCACACGACCGTTCTGTCCGCAAGTTCCAAAGATACGGTCATCTCCTCATCCATTTCCTGTTCAAAATCATCGGGTTTATAATCAGACATAAAATTACCTCCAAGTAGTATTATTTTACAAGATTTGTGATACAATATCCATATATTTTTTTTAGGGGACGAAATGGAATTTAAGATTACACGGGCACCTTTTAGGGGATTTGGTGCTTTTCAACTTAAAGAAGGCGTTTATTTTGCCGTTTCTTTGTCGGCTTTCAAGGAATGCGGCGTTAATATATACGATCTTTCCGATGATACCAAAGTATATTCTTTTACATTTGACAGGGATCTTTGTTACGGAGACGTCTATACTGTCCTGATCAAGGGATTGTCCTTAAAGGGCAGAGGATACCGCTTCTTTTGTGGCGACAAGGAAATGGTCGACAGATTCGCCAAGGGTATTGCCGGTAACGAAGTGTTCGGTGAAGGTGTTGAAACCGATAAGCTTTACGGGATAATTCCAAGCCGCCCGTCACCTTCAGGCTTTGCGGAAGACAGACCTATAAGTATTCCCTACGAGGATTCCGTCATATATCTGGCCCATGTAAGAGGTCTTACCATGGCCGACAGCTCAGTCGGTAAGTATAAAGGCACATTTAAGGGCATTGTTTCCAAGATCCCATATTTACAGAAACTTGGCGTAACATCCCTTCTTTTAATGCCGGTTTATGAGTTTATTGAACGAAAGAAGCCTAAGAAAGTTCCCATATCCGTACCCGGTGTTACTTCTTTTCGTAACGAAGAGGGGGAGGATAACCTTAATTACTGGGGCTTTTGCAGGGCCTTTCCTTATGCGATAAAGGCTTCTTTTGCTGCCGACTTCCGGCTCCACTGGCAGCCCCAAGCTGGTGCGGCACAGCCTGCGCAACATCGAGGCGAACGCAGACAACGTGCGGCGGCTGTTCCAGCTGACCGGCGCGGAAAAGGCGATGGCCATCCTCCCGATGCATT
>JAILHY010000055.1 GCA_024695575.1 Lachnospiraceae bacterium | reverse complement strand
TTCATCTTCCTGTACTTCATCGCCTGCTCCATAACCGAATTCCTCGGTGTATGAACCGCCAGAACGCCCCCTATAGTCTTCATAAACTTCCTGAGTGTCAAAATTCTCCCCACAGATATAACAATCAGTTTCATAATCGGGTGCCAAGTATTTAATCGGAGATATATACTGGTCTTTTTTATACTCTCCGAGATCAAAATATACCTTTAGGTTTTGAAGAGGATTGTCTTCCAGACCTTGATAACAACTATAGGGATTGACTTTATTAAAGACAAATTCCCACTCATGCTTATTTATTATCTTTTTGTTCGTAATATATCTTTCTACAAGCTTGTCATAACACCTGCTACTTATAAGCCAATCTTTATACCCATTAATATAGTAGTCAGTCTCCCGGTCCAGTTCCCCCTCAGGCGGTTGGAAGGTTTCTTCCGTGAAATCAAATATTCCTGAATAAGCCTCATTTGCATATGCCTGTATCGGAGTAAAGAACATCAGTCCTGCCAATAAGCCGGCAGCTCCCTTTACAAGTATCCCTCTCTTTTTCATGTAATGCACATCCTTTCATAATCAGTCATACACGGTCGGCTGTAAGCCGTACCGATCTCGGTTATGAATGATAAATTAAAAAATAAAGAAATTCAATACTTCTGGGACGAATGTCATGATTTTTGGGACGAATGTCAAATTTTCAGAAAATTCAGTGTCAAAAGATCTTATTTACTCCCACATTCAATTCCTCCAAAACATCCAAAAGAACTTTAACCGTATCAAGACTTGTGAACATCGTCACGTTATTCTCGATAGCAGTCCGTCTTATGGCAACACCATCTTCGTAATGTATTCCCGAAAGCACAGCCCTCGTATTGATGAGATAAGAAACATTTCCCATGCGCAGGGCATCAAGGATCTCATGACTGCCTTCGCTCAGTTTTTTTCGTATTCGGGTTTTGATCCCGTACTTTTTCAGATACTCACCCGTTAAACTCGTAGCCTCAATGTTGTAACCCATATCATAAAATCTTTTGATCAATGGCATTGCCTCGGTCTTATCCTCATCTGCAAGAGACACGATCACTGTTCCATGATTCTCCAGTTTAAGTCCCGAAGCGATCAGTGCCTTGTACATGGCACGATGCAGTGTCTTGTCGTAGCCTATCGCCTCGCCCGTAGACTTCATCTCAGGTGACAGATATGCATCCATTCCCTTCAGTTTGGAAAAAGAAAATGCAGGGACTTTCACATAATATCTGTCATCCCGTGTCTTTTCCTCAAAGACTCCCAGACTTTTCAGACCGGCGCCGAGCATAACGGAGGTAGCGATATCCGCCATCATAAATCCGGTGGCCTTTGATATGAAGGGAACCGTTCTGGATGACCTGGGATTTACCTCGATGATATATACATTATCCGATCCGTCAACTATGAACTGTATATTAAAGAGGCCTCTTATCCCTATCCCAAGACCCAAACGCTTAGTATAATCGAAAATGGTTTCTTTTACCTTGTCCGATATGGTGTAAGCAGGATAAACGCTGATGGAGTCGCCGGAATGTACGCCGGTACGCTCAACAAGCTCCATGATACCGGGAGTGAACACGTCGGTTCCGTCACAGATACTGTCTACCTCAACTTCCTTGCCGCGAATGTACTTGTCAACCAGTACGGGCTTATCCACGTCCACTTCAACCGCAGTGCGAAGGTAATGATCCATTTCCGAAGTCTTGGAAACGATCTGCATTGCTCTTCCGCCAAGGACAAAGGAAGGGCGAACCAGCACGGGATATCCGATCTTCTCGGCCACTTCGATGCCGTCCTTAATGTTGGTGACGGCGTAACCTGCGGGCTTGGGAATATCAAGGCGCTCAAGCAGCTTCTCGAAGAGATCCCTGTCTTCCGCCGTATCTATGGCGTCGCAGTCGGTGCCGATAAGCTTGACTCCCAGTTTTCCAAGAGGTGCAGCCAGATTGATGGCAGTCTGTCCTCCAAGGGATGTGATTACTCCGTCCGGGTGCTCCATCTCGATTATGTTCATTACGTCCTCAACGCACAGGGGCTCAAAATAAAGCTTGTCCGCCGTAGTGTAATCGGTTGAGACAGTTTCGGGGTTATTGTTTATGATTATTGCTTCGTAACCCGCAGCCTTTATGGTCATTACGGCATGAACCGTGGAATAGTCAAACTCCACGCCCTGGCCGATCCTGATGGGACCGGAGCCAAGTACGATTATCTTCTTTCTCTTTTCCACGATGGCCTCATTCTCGTCATCGTAGGTCGAATAAAAGTAAGGGATATAGCTCTTAAATTCCGAAGCGCAGGAATCGATCATCTTGTAGACCGGCATGATATCGTTTTCTTTTCGGAAAACAAACACGCCGTTCTCCGCCATGTTCCAGAGTTTCCCGACTTCGCGGTCGGAAAAGCCCATTCTTTTGGCGTTCTTAAGTTCATCAGCGTCCCCCACATGAGCCTTGAGGGCCTTCTCCTCATCGACTATCCGCTTTAGCCCATGCAAAAAGAACATGTCTATGCCCGTGTGATCCTTTATTTCCTCAAGGCTAACCCCAAGGCGCATAAGCTCAGCAATGGCAAAGATACGGTCATCCCTGCCCTCTTCGATGTAGCTTAAGAGCTTAACGGCAGGAAGATCGTCAAAACGCTTATCGTGAAGGTGATAATGACCGGTTTCAAGGCTTCGAACTGCCTTTAACAGGCTTTCTTCGAAGGTTCGGCCCACGCTCATGGCTTCACCCGTTGCCTTCATCTGGGTTCCTAAGCGATTGTCCGCATCCGTAAACTTATCAAAGGGGAAGCGGGGCATCTTGGAAACCACATAGTCAAGGGAAGGCTCAAAGCAGGCGGGAGTATTGGCAAGCTGTATTTCATCAAGGTGCATACCAACCGCGATCTTGGCTGAGACTCTGGCTATAGGGTATCCGCTTGCCTTGGATGCAAGGGCCGAAGAACGGGAAACTCGCGGGTTAACCTCAATGAGATAATAGTCCATGGAATCGGGGCTAAGGGCGAACTGCACGTTACAGCCGCCCTCGATCCTTAAGCGCCTTATTATCTTAAGGGCGCTGTCTCTAAGCATCTGATATTCTTTGTTGGTAAGCGTCTGGGAAGGGCACACAACCACCGAGTCACCGGTATGAACACCCACGGGATCCAGGTTTTCCATGTTACAGATGACTATTGCCGTATCATTGGCGTCCCTTATTACCTCGTATTCTATTTCTTTGTAACCCTTTACGCTCTTTTCGATAAGGGCTTCGTGCACCGGTGACAAAGAAAGTGCATTCTGAAGTATTGTTTTAAATTCCGCCTCGTCGTATGCGAAGCCGCCACCTGTACCACCTAAGGTAAAAGCAGGTCTTATGACAAGAGGAAAGCCTATCTCTCCCACTGCCTTAATGCCGTCTTCCATGGAATTTACGTTAACTGAAGGAAGCACCGGCTCGCCGATCTCTTCGCACATTTCCTTAAAAAGTTCGCGGTCCTCCGCCATTTCGATGCTCTCGCCTCTGGTTCCGAGGAGTTCACACTGGCATTCCTTTAATACGCCTTCTTTTTCCAGTTCCATGGCAAGGTTAAGGCCGGTCTGACCACCCAATCCGGGAAGCAATGCATCGGGGCGCTCTCTTCGGATGACCTTCGCCATGAAATCAAGGGTCAGAGGCTCCATGTAGACCTTATCCGCTATGGCTGAGTCCGTCATGATGGTTGCGGGATTACTGTTACAAAGAATGACCTCGTAGCCCTCTTCCTTAAGTGCCAGGCACCCCTGAGTCCCGGCGTAGTCAAATTCCGCGGCCTGCCCTATGACGATAGGGCCCGAACCTATCACAAGTATTTTATGTAAGTCAGTACGTTTAGGCATTTTATTTCTCCATCAGTTTAATAAATCTGTCAAAAAGATATCCGCTGTCGTTGGGTCCCGGGGCGCTTTCCGGATGGTACTGCACTCCGAAGATCCTTTCTTTGTCGCAGGCGATGCCCTCAACGGTGTCGTCGAGAAGATTGATATGGGTTATCTCAAGACCCGTGCCCGCAAGACTTTCTTTGTCTACCGCATAGGAATGGTTCTGGGAAGTAATCTCGATCTTGCCTGTCATTAAGTTCTTGACGGGATGGTTACCGCCACGGTGACCGAATTTGAGTTTGTAGGTCTTGGCGCCCATTGCAAGAGAAATGATCTGATGACCGAGGCATATTCCGAAAATGGGATAACAACCCTTAAGTTGTCTGATAGTTTGGATAACGGGAACAGCGTCCTCGGGGTCTCCGGGGCCGTTTGAAATGAATATTCCGTTGATGTTCAAAGATTCGATGGCTTTCGCATCCGTATCGTAAGGGAGTCTTATGACGGTTACGTTTCGTGCGTTAAGGCTCCGCACAATGTTTTCCTTCATGCCGCAGTCGATGGCTGCAATCCTGAAACGTTCTTCTTCGGCCCTATAAGTCGTTATTTCACGGGGGCTTACGCGGCTTACCTGATCATGCCGCAGGGAGGCCTTCGAAAGAATGTCGAGACACTCCTCCTCGGGCCTGTCAGCGTCCGTTATCAGGGAAGGAATCGTACCTTGTTCTCTAATTATTCTTGTAAGTTTCCTTGTATCGATGCCGGAAATACCGGTTATACCGAAGCGTTTCATGGCCTCGGAAAGGGACTCTACGCTTCGGAAATTGGATGGGTGATCATTATAATCACGAACGATCATGCCGCTGATGGAAGGCTTCGCACATTCGTAATCATCAGGGTTAACGCCGTAATTTCCTATAAGAGGATATGTCATGACAACTGTCTGGTCAGTGTAGGACGGATCGGAAATGATCTCCTGGTAGCCTGCCATGGAAGTGTTGAAGACAAGTTCCGATATAATGTCGCCTCCTGCGCCGAAGCCGGTGCCGTAGAAGGCTGCGCCGGTGGGGAGGACAATCTTACGATTAAACTGCTGATTCATGTTTTATTTCCTCTATATTGATATTAGAATGATACGCTCCCGAAACAACAAATAGCGATTCTTCACTTGGGTGGCCTGCCAGCTCCGAGAAGTGGTGCTTTTTCTCTCCGCTTCGGCCAAATCGTTCAGAATCGATTTGTTGCTTTCGGGCGCTTATGTTATTCTTTTTCTAATACTTTTTTCTTTTATTATTCCTAATACTTTTTTATCATCCTTAGTCTTTCTATTGTCCTTGGCTATTGCGTTTTATATATTCTTAATTCTCTGTATCGCCTCACGCGTAGCCTCTTCGCTTCCGAAAGCAGTCAAACGGAAGAATCCTTCGCCGCATTTGCCGAAGCCCGAACCGGGAGTGCCTACCACGTTGGCTTCGTCAAGAAGGTAGTCAAAGAATTCCCAGGAAGTCATGTTATCCGGAGTTTTGAGCCAGATATAGGGCGCGTTCTCGCCGCCGTAAACCTCATAGCCCATGGATTTAAGCTCTCTTCGAATGAAGGCTGCATTATCCATGTAATCCCCAACCTGCTTTGAAACGGCCTCTTTGCCCGCAGCGGAGTAAACCGCCTCGCCGGCTCTCTGTACGATATAGGGGGCACCGTTATACTTGGTGGCGTGTCGCCTTGCCCAAAGCTTGTTAAGGGAGGTGCCCTCTCTGATCAAATCCTTCGGCACTACGGCGTAACCCAGTCTCAGCCCCGTAAATCCCGCATTCTTGGAAAAAGAATGAAGTTCGATGGCCGCAGTCCCGGCTCCTTCGCACTCGTATATGGAATGAGGAATGGAATCGTCCTTTATATAGGCTTCGTATGCTGCATCGTAAATTATAACAGCCCCGGTCTTGTTGGCATAGTCCACATATTCCTGGAGCTTAGCCTTGGTGATGACACCGCCGGTAGGGTTATTGGGATAGCAAAGATATATTATGTCAACCTTTTCTTTTGGAATATCCGGTACGAAACCGTTCTCTGCGGTGCAGGGAAGGTAGGTGATCTTCCTGCCTGCCATAATGTTGGTGTCAGCGTAAACAGGGTAGACCGGATCACAGACTGCGATCACATTGTCCTTATCAAAGATTTCCTGGATATTGCCGCAGTCTGACTTGGCTCCGTCGGAAACGAATATCTCGTCCGGATCTATGTCGCAGCCACGGCTTTCAAAATCCCCCTTGACTATGGCGCTTCGAAGGAAATCATACCCCTTGTCGGGAGCGTATCCGCGAAAAGAATCCGCATCGGACATTTCTTTTACGGCCTTGTTTAAAGCATCGATAACGGGAGTGCACAGAGGCTTGGTCACATCACCGATGCCAAGTCGTATGATTGAAGCCTCGGGATGGGCCTGGGAGTAGGCGCTCACCTTCTTTGCTATATCCGAGAAAAGGTAATTCTCGGTAAGATCAAGATAGTTAGTGTTGATTTTCATTATTTATCCTTTCCCGGACGGTTAACAATCGATAAGTCCGGTAAATACAGTCTCGGCAGGACCGGTCATGTAAATGTGTGAATCGGTTTCGTTCCAGTAAACATCAAGCGTGCCCCCAAGGAGATGCACATTGATGCGTCGTTCCGTTCTTTTGTTTAATACGCAGGCTGCAACCACTGCGCAGCATCCTGTTCCGCAGGCAAGGGTCTCGCCGCTTCCTCGCTCCCAAACACGCATTTCAACGTTATTCTTATCAAGTACGCGGACAAATTCGGTGTTGACTCTTTCCGGAAAATACTCATGATGTTCAAAAGAAGGGCCGATGGAAGCAAGATCGAGGTCTCTCACGCTTGCGACGGAGATGTTTAGTGAATCGGTAAAAATAACTGCGTGGGGATTGCCCATGGAAACTGCGGTAAAAGCACCGGAAACGCTGCCGGCCGTAATCCGGCCTCCGATAATGGGATCGGAAGAATCCGCGCCGGTATTCACGGGAATATTGGCGGGAACCAGCTCAGGCACTCCCATATCTACCGTAACAGTCTTAACTACCCCGTTTTCCGGGAAGACTTTCACTTTCTTTATGGCGCCCATGCTCTCAACGGTGAACTCGTCTTGGTTTACATAACCTCTGTCGTATATGAGCTTGGCAACGCAGCGCATGCCGTTTCCGCACATCTTGCCACGGGATCCGTCAGCGTTGTACATTTCCATTTCGAAACCGGCGAGATCAGATCTGTTTATAAAAATGAGCCCGTCGGATCCGATACCGAAATGTCTGTCGGAAAGGCGGATCGCAAGCTCAGATTTGTCTGGAACGGAAGAAGAAACATCCCTCCAGGGATTATTCTGTACACAGTCTATGTAAATGTAATCGTTGCCGCAACCCTGCATTTTAACGAATGATAACTGCATGACATATCCTTTCATAACCGGAAAAAGCTTGTAGAATGCTTTTAATTCCTATAAAAAAAGGCACTTCGACCATGGTCGAAACGCCTTTGCTTCTTGTGATGATGATAGACTTGAAAGAGAGATTTGTCAACAGGGAAGTTGAATCATAGTTGAATGATGCGTCACATATTCTCCAGGTACTTCTTGTACGCCTTATGCCACTTTGATATCTCTTTCTTTTTCGCGTAATTGCGCGTATTCTCATTGGAAAGATTCCGGTACAGCATCAGGCGTTCCGGGGCAAGCTCTCCGCTTTCGATGGCTGCTTTGATGGCACAGCCCGGCTCCGTATCGTGCTTGCAGTCACTGAATCTGCAGCGCGACTCAAGTTCAATGATGTCTGCAAAAGTATCGTCTATTCCGTCCTGAACCCCAGCCATCCCAACTTCACGCATACCTGGAGTATCGATAACCGATACGCCGTTTTCAAGCTCGATGAGCTGCCGGTGAGTGGTAGTGTGCTTTCCGGTTGAGTCGGATTCCCTGACAGCGCCGGTCTTCATGGTCTCTTCGCCGGTGAGGGCATTTAATAAGGTGGACTTTCCTGCGCCGGAGGATCCCATAAAGCAGATGGTCACTCCCGGTTCAAAGTATTCCTCCAGTTCATCAAGACCGATATCGTATATAGCAGAGATAGCGTGAACCCTTACATTCTCGGATATGGATTCAACTTCCCGCACATAGCGCCCCACATTACCGCACAGGTCTGACTTGGTAAGCACCACCACGGGGATGGCACCGCCCTGCTGCACCAGGCTTGAATAACGCGCCACACGGTTATAGCTGTAATCCTCGTTAAGAGCCGTGACTATGAACACATAGTCAACATTAGCCACCATGTACTGCATGACACCTGTCTTACTCTGGTCCGGGCGCATAAGCAGGCTTTTTCTTTCTTTTACCCCGGTGATGACCGAGTCGCCGGCGGGATTATACTCAAAGCTCACATAATCCCCCACGACAGGGAAGCCTTCCGGATCGCCCTCGTAGAAACTTCCCTTTAATTTGGCAGGAAGCTCCTGCCCGTTAAATCTTACAAAAAAACTGTTCTTTCTGATTTCGGATATTCTTCCGCTTGATAATTCAAAACTGTTCATTTCTGTGATCTCCGTTTTCTTTTACATTAATTTGATGGAGACCCCGGTCTGCCGATTAGGCAAAAGAAAACCGTGACAGTAAGCCACGGTTTGTAAAAGCATATATGTGATACAGTGAATATCAGATCAAAATGCGCATACCGAGGTCCAAACTACATATTCAGTTACAATGCTTGTTCTGTTGGCAGTCATTATTTGTACCTCGCTTTCTTTCGTATTTGATAAGAGTATTGTATCAGCCGATTGACCTAAAGTCAACCGTGATGTTCCCTGGCCTCTTTGTGTGCGGCAAGTTCATCAAGCAATGCCCATCCGATGTCAGATAATTTTCTTTCTTTTTCACTTAATTCTGAATAGGGTTTCAGGAGAGGTGTGGTTCGAAGGTCATCGCTATGCACATCGGAGCAGTGATAATTATGCAGTCTGTAGCATCTAAGCATGCGCTCATGTTCCAGTTCACGGAAGTTTTCCTTTCGGTCTTCAGCGGCCTCGTTGAAGACTGCTGCCGCCTTGCGAAGTACATCAGCCGGCAATTCATCAAAGGGAACACTCGGTGCTTCATTTCCAAGTGCGATCCGGACCTTCGTACTGATGTGATCCACCGCCACAAAGTTCATGTCCTTGGTAAGGCTGCCAAGATCCTCCCAAAGGGGCAGTTCAAATCCCGACCCGAATCTGAAGAACTCATGTCTGCAAAGTGCCATGTCGCTAAGTCTGTTATGCAATACGAATGCGGGGGTCAGCATTTCTCTTGCCTGTCCGAAGGAAGTCGCAACACCGTGAACATTACTGTTGTAGATGTAGAGCTCGCCTCTGATGGCAAAAAACTTCTGTATCGTATGAAGGATCAGTATATTGTCCCACTCGGAATCCGAACACAGGATGATCCTGTCGGCATGGCAAAGAAGTTCTTCGTCCTCGTTCCAGTCGGTTCCGTGGAAAATAACGCTGTCACCCTGCGCCGCTTCAGTATTTACGGAAACCATTTCCGAAAGCAGCTTTCGGTTGCGGCAGTACTCTCTTCCGTCGCCGAAAACATGATATACAATACGCTGATCTTTGGATATAACATTCAGTTCAAGCGCTCTGTCAAGCATTACGGTACCTGCATTGCCAAAGCCGATGAGGACTATTGTTTCTTTTTCCTTTTTGATCGGGAACTGCTGCCAGAATACCCGGGCCGAGCAGTCTGTCAGGGAAAAGAAATTGATATTCATGGGATGATGGGCCGGACAGAAGCTTGCAAGACAGATAATGGGAACCGCAGTATCCGCAAGGCTTACGGAATCAAGGAAGTTCTCCATCTCATTTTCCTTCATGCAGATTATGTGAGCATCATACATGGACCCGCGCCGGTCAAGCAGTTCTTTTACCGACCACGAAACATGAACATCCTTTGATGTCTTGTCTTCCTTGAGCGTATCCGCATATATGATAAAAGCATCGCTTCGGACATTTTTGAGATTCTCGGCAAATATGGTAGCGTAGGGTGAAACACCGGTGAATATGTACCAGGGTCTGCCGGCATTCAGCGACAAGGCGATTATCGGTCTGATGCGTGCGATAAATTCGACCATGAAGCCTACAAAGAAACCTAACAGGCCGATGCTGACGATCAGGAAAACAGAACCTATCAGTCTTCCGACAGTGGTAATAGGTGCAAGATCGCCGTATCCTACCGTGGTAAACGTCGTAAGTGAATACCAGACTGCGTCACCAATGGTCAGTATGTTTGCACCGGGAGCCGCCGATTCGTAGTGAACCATGATAAAAAGAAGAAGAATATACAGAATGAGCGCTATGAAAAGAACCGTCACGTAACGGTTGAGCATATTCAACAGCAGTCTCAAAAACTCGGATCGCCTCGGACCGCTTTTTGTCAGCTGGCGTCTGATCTTCTTGTCTGCAAGGCGCTGCCTGAATGTTTTCTTTTCCGATTTCATTCGATATCCCCCGTGCTGTATGACTGAATGCAATCCTGTTATATATAGTTTACCCCATAACCATATACTCTCTCAAGCAAAAATCCCACTTATTCTTTGTTCAGGATTGCCTCCTGCGTTTTTCGATAATTTTATATCGTAAATTGTAGGAATGGCGATTTTACGGACTTCGCGCCTATTTCGCAGTCCTGAATATGTAATCGATATACTCGCTTTCGAAGCGCACATAGGGCCCGTAGGCGGGCAGAGCACAGAAAAGGGTTTTGATCCCCGCAGGCACTATCAGCTGATATCCTTTGTTTGACATGATGAGTGCAGGTTCCTCGGAGCCCTCGCCGTGACTTACAAACCTTACCTCGCCTATCAGGGGCCGCCAATCAGGCTGATTATCCGCATCTAACGTGGTTATTATCTCTTTCCTGTTAAAGTCAAAGTATTCCCACCACATATCCTGAGACCCGTGGTACTGACGGGAAAGTTCCGTCTTTTCTGAAAGAAGGGGTCCAAGGGCCTTGGATATAAACTCTACGGCGCCTGTCTTTCGAGGAATCTTGACCGCCAGCTTGTCCGTTACGATCTCAACCGTGTCCCTTGTTTCCACGCATTTCCATTTAAGGCCTTCAGCACGTCCAACTTCCCCGGGAAGAGCTCTAACCTTATCTATCTCGCCTTTGGCAAAAAGAATCCTGACGGTATCCTCTCTTATGGGAATGATAGTTAATGTTCCGTATCCCCCGGTGATCTCGACTTTGGTCTTGTCTTTCTTAATCCAGCGAACAGAATTATCTATCCGGCCGTGACCGGCGGGTGTAAGGCTGGTGCCCTCCGGCATGGAGTAAAACTCAGGTGCAGCCTTGGGTGTCTTGAGCGCAGGCCTTGAAGGCTTGGAAGTGTCCGGCTTCTTAATAAGAGACTCGCCGTATACGTGAGAGGTGGAAGTGCCGGTGGGCTTGTGGGCTGTGGGTTTAGGGGGTGCAGATGTCGGCTGGTGCGGCGATTTGTTGACTGGTTTTGTCGATGCATCTTTCTCAACTTTGCCGTTTACCACCACGATTCGCTTGGGGCCGTACTTATGCCTCAGGGCAAGCTCACCGTCTCCCAAGAGAGACTGTTCTTTGGCCTGCTGTTCTTTTGTCTTAAACTCCTCCTCGAACTCAAAGGGCTCGATGTGGAAATCGTCATCCTTGAAGGTTAAGTGCCTGCGCTCCTCGGGTACGGGATCCGAAACAAGTGCAGTCACCGGCCCAAGGGAAAATACCGAAAGATCGTGAAGGGCACGGGTCGCCGCAACATATAAAAGCTTCGCGTGGCCATCGTCCTTAGGGTAGGCCCGGTTTGAAGCATCGTAGACTATTACGGCGTCAAATTCGAGACCCTTGGCATATTCAACGGGAAGGACGAACAAACCGCCCTCAAGCTCCGTATCTCCGTCCGTAAGGAGTTTCAGGTCATGATCCTTACTAAGCCTGTCCGCTACCCTTCCTGCCTCCGCCTGATCCTCGCAGATCACTGCGATGGTCTCAAGTTTACGTTCCTTATATTCATCAATCCGCTCAATCACATGGCTGAGGAGCTCGTTTTCATCCTTGCATTCCCTGACCCTTACACCGTTACCGTGACGAATAATGGGTTCCACGGGGTAAATGGGGAAGGTTCCATGCCTGAGTATATCCGTTGCGAACTCGGATATTTCCACCGTGTTTCGGTAACTCTTTCTTAGGAGCCCGAAATAATCAAACTTATCAGGTAAAAGAACGGTTTTTAATTCCTCCCAGTCTGAAAGACCCATTCCGAAGTTGATGTTCTGGCTCACGTCTCCCATGACCGTAAAAGTACAGTGGCTCATGCAGTATTTAAGGGATCTGTAGGCAGCCATGCCGAAATCCTGGGCTTCGTCGATGACTACGTGGCTTGCTTCCTGAATTACTTCTTTTTCCTTGAGGCGCTTGTAAATATAGGCAAGGCCTGCAAGGTCGTAAAGGTCGGGAGCGGCCTTCTCATAGGAAACCTTTAGGCCTGTTGCCATGCGGGATTTCACAAATTCATCGTATACATCGAAAACGGAATCACGAAGATAAAACCTGTTGAACCAGTCCTTATATTTGAAGGTGAGTTTCTTTTGCTCCTCGGGATTGTAGGTGTAATGCCTGCCCCACATCTCGTTCTCAAGTCCCACTCGAAGGAGGTCGTTAAGGCGCTCAAACTTGCGGACCAGTGGCTTGTCGCCGTACTCTTTGATAGTCTTTCTGATAGAGTCGGCGCTTAAGATCAAGTGGTCGTTCTTTTCCAATTTAATGTCTTCGATGGGAATAATGCTTAATTCCCTGACGCTGCAGAACTCTTCCAGGGCTTTGAACCACTCGGAGCCTGACTTGATGCTGACGGTGGTATCCTTCTTGTCGAATTTGCGGATCTTCGTTTTCTTTTTGTTCCAATCCTCATAAAGAAGGCGTGTGAAGAGTTCCTCCATGGTCATCTGGCTTACGCCGTAGACGTCAAGATCCGGGAGAACGCCCGTAATGTAGTTCAAAAGAACCTTGTTGCTTCCGACGATGTAGAAGCTTTCCGGCTTAAACTCAAGCTCATAGTTATATAGGATATAAGAGATCCTGTGCATGGCCACGGTGGTCTTGCCGGAACCCGCGGATCCCTGGATCAGCATGTTGTGGCGGGGATTCTTGCGGATAACGTGGTTCTGTTCCTGCTGAATGGTGGCGATTATCTCACCCAGAACCTTACGCTTATTTTCGGAAAGATACTTGGTAAGAAGGTCGTCGTTGGCCACCACGTCGGAATCGTAGAAATCCACCAGCTTCTCATCCTGGATCTCGTAGGTTCGCTTTCTTTGAAGATCCACACGGTATATGCCCTCTCCCGGCACCTTGTAATCCGCCGTGCCAAGACCCGAATCGTAGTAAACCGAGGAAATTGGCGCTCTCCAGTCAATGACCATGGGCTCCGAAGGGTTGTCGGCAATGACGGTCTTTCCTATATAGAAGGTTTCCCGCTTGGCGCTTTCCGGATCCTCAATGTCGATCCTGCCAAAGAAAGGCTTGTGACCAGCTCTCTCTGCTCTGTTAAGGTCGCGCCTTACTTCCGCGAAACGGGCGTCGGTGTTGAACCACTGGGCAAGACCTTCTTTTTCATCCGTGTCGTAGACCGCTCGAAGGCTCTTTAGATCCTCCTGCAGCCCCGCGGCCTGGGCTTTGATCTCCTCGATCTTCTGCTCCGCCACCTTCCTTACGGTTGATAGTTTCTTTTCCTCGTCCTCACGGGTAATGCCGGCGTAGGTACCGGTGATTGGTGATTTAGACATGCTTCAAACTTTCTCCTCATGGGATTGTTTTTGTTCGTGGAAAAAGAATAACAGAAATAAGAGAAAAGGTATAGACTTGTATTTAAAAATATGCTAGCATGGATAATGAAGTGTGCCCCGAGAATCCTCGAGGCACATTTTATTTGTATTATTCTGTTGTTTAACTTCGATTATCTCACAAATTTCCAGCTGAGAACTTCGTAGCCTTCCCCTGCATAGGTAAAGAATACGTTACTCTCGCCTGCAGGGATCTCGCCCTCTATGGCGGCGCGGACTTCGATAAACTCTGCACCTGGAGCATTAACGGGAACGTAAGCTACTACAGGACCGCCCGGCATGTTAAGGCTTACTCTTACGGCACCTTCGCCTTCGCCGCGAACCTTCATAACAATTTCTTTGGCTCCGCCTTCGGCAAAATCGGCATTGAAGACTCCGGTGTAGCTTCCGTCATGAAGACCTGTAAGGATCATGTCGCCGGAACCGCACTTAACTGCCGTTTCGCCGTACTGAACCGTCTCGATGCCTGCTGCCGTTCCTATGGTAACTGCCGAAACCTCGCTGTAGGGATCGAACTTGGCTACGGGCTTAACGCCTGCCTTGGTGCCAACTGACATAACGGGAGCTCCGTCCTCGCCGATAACGAGCTTGTCGACGTTGGTGCTTCGGTACCCGGCGTCCATGCCCATGGCCTCTTCTAAAATACGGGAATGATATGCGATGTACCACTCTCCCTTAAACTCAAACATGCAGTGGTGGTTGTTACCGCCACGGCCGAAATATGCTTCGGGGTTCTTAAGTACGGGCTTGGCAAGCTCGAAGGGGCCCATGGGATCATCACTTACCATAGTGACGATGGTTCCGTTACCAAAACCGAGCTTTGCGGTAGCCTCGGGAGTCATGCTGAAATTGGAGCAGTAGGAATAATAGTATCTGCCGCCAAACTTGTTGATACCCGCATCTTCAAATAAGTATGGAACATTCTCGATGGGCTTGGGATCACCGTCAAGGCTGATCATATCTGCGCCAAGCTTGCAGACTCTGGCGGTTCCGGGATTGTCGGCCTTGTCGGGACTCGGAACTCCGCCGCCCACATAGATATAGGCGCTTCCGTCATCGTCGATAAGTACTGCGGGATCAAAGAGCCAGGTTACGTCCGCACAGTTGGGAGTCTGTCTTGAAATAAGGGGTCCGCCGATGGGATCCGTAAAGGGACCTACGGGGGAATCACTCTCAAGCACTGCTATTCCGTTACCGCTGTTAGCAAAATATAAGAAAAACTTATCCTTACCATCTATGTTCTTATAAGCTGCCGCGGGAGCCCAGGAATTACCACCCCACTTAGCTGCACCTGAGGCAGACGCTGCGTAGATAGAGCCATGATCTGTCCAGTTGACCAGATCGGTTGATGAGATTACGTTTATCTTGTTGATGCTTGAATAATTGTTTTCTTTTACCTTGCCTTCGCTGTCATACTCGGGGGTGTCGGCGGTCATGTACAGATATACGGTATCCTTATAAACAAGAGCCCAGGGGTCTGCACCGAAGTGCTGAACCATAACGGGGTTATGCTCCGTTACATTCTTGACTGAATCGGTCAGTTTCACTCCTTTGAAGTATTCCTTACATGCTTCCACTGTTTTAGAATTGTTGCTCATGGGGATCTCCTCCTCTTTAAAGCCTGCGTCGCCGCACGCCGAAAGTA
>JAILHY010000004.1 GCA_024695575.1 Lachnospiraceae bacterium | reverse complement strand
ATCCCGGAACCAAGGTCTGCATAGGTGAGGTTTCCATGGTAGTCAAGAGTGGTATGAAGTACTGCCGTTTCATTAAAGAAGGCGGAGATGTCAAGATGGCATCGATCTAGGAAGGAGGACGGTATGGGAATAGGCCCCATGGAATTGTCGGGTGCCATAGGCCGCACCAACG
The DNA here is from genome assembly GCA_024695575.1 of Lachnospiraceae bacterium. Lineage (GTDB taxonomy): Bacteria > Bacillota > Clostridia > Lachnospirales > Lachnospiraceae > UBA1258. The sequence goes on along the minus strand of JAILHY010000004.1, from coordinate 13,280 downwards.
ACTTCGCGGTTCTGAAAGCACACGAAGATAACAGAGGCATGGTCGAGCAGGGCACTATTCTTCAGACCGCCAAACGGGAAGAAGAACAGAAAGCCAATACCGTTAATCGTACTGATCAGGCCGTCAACTATGAGCACAAATTTGATGCCAAGGAGCAGGGAAAGAACGAGTACACCGGAGACGGAGGCCGTAATCGCAAGCCTGCCAAGGAGGAGAGTGACGGCAAGGTCACGCTCAAGACAGAATCTTCATTTGATATAAGGATATAGCGTTATGGGACTTACCGAAATAATACTGTTGGTGATTGGAGGCTTATTCTTTGCAATAAGCTTCTTTTTACCTGATGGGACCAAGAAAGAAAAAACCGAGATCTCCCAGGACGAGATCAAAGCCCTGGTGGACAAAGAGATCCAGGATGCAAAGTCCAGGATCGAGGATATGGTGGACGAAACGGTCAACTATTCCATAGAGAAGACCGAGCGGGCACTTGAGAAGCTGACAAATGAAAAGATCATGGCTGTGGATGAGTATTCCCAGACCGTGCTTAAGAAGATCAACGACAACCATCAGGAAGCCGTTTTTCTTTATGATATGTTAAACGACAAGGACGAAAAGCTCAAGCAGGCAGTTGCGGACGAGGCTAAGGAAAAAGAAGAAGCCAAGCCCGAAGTGATCAGGCAGGAAACGCCTAAGCCAGTTGAGATCGAGGCAGTGCAGGCAGCTCCTGAACCTGTCAAGACACCTGAATTCATTCCTTTTGTGCCTAAGCATTATGAAGTAAGGGACGGGGAAGCGGTGCTTACGTCCGAAGGCTCACATCCTATTGAAGCAACAGAGCCCGAACCTGAGAAATCAGAGCCTGAGAAGCCTGCACGAAAGACTTCAAAGCCCGCAGGTAATCGTAAGCGTAAAACTGTTGAGAAACCGCTGGGAGCCGATGAAGGAGGTCTTGACGAGGTTATTTCCGAACGCTCCGATTATGATGGTCGTAAGAATTCCAACGACCTTATTATCCGCCTTCATAACGAAGGAAAGACCAACATGCAGATCGCCAAGGAATTGGGACTTGGGGTTGGCGAGGTCAAGCTTGTAATAGATCTTTTTGTATCGAAAAAGGGAAAGTAAATGAATCTGAAAGCATATATGAGAGGGATAGGAGCGGGAATGATTGTTACGGCTCTTATCATGGGAGTGCCTCAGGCATCAACATCACACCCCTCCGAACCTATTGATAAAACTACACTTGTGACATCAACTGCGTTGGCTTCTGCTTCCGATTCCAAGACTTCAGGGACTGCATCGGTTTCAGAGAAACAGGAAAAAGAAGAAAAGAAAGAGCCGGATGTTAAGAAAGAAACTGAAACATCGGTGTCAGCAAGCGCGGAAACACCTGCAAGCACATCCGCAAGCGTAAGTGCATCTACACCTGCAAGTACATCAACATCAACATCCACATCCACATCAACATCCACAAGTACGTCTACCGCGGGAAGTACTAAGTCATCGGTCAGCGCATCGACTTCTGCATCGGTTATTAATCCAATGCCTGAAGGAGATAAGGGATTCACACCCGAAGGTGATACGGTTGAGATACGTGTTATCAAGGGTGACAGTTCGGTAAGCGTGAGCCGCCGGATGTTTGAAGCGGGGCTTGTGGAATCGGCTGTTGAATTTGACAAGTTTTTGTGTGATAACGGATATGATCATTCGATATCCGTCGGAACATATGAGATAGCCTACGGATCGGATTTTGAGACCATGGCTAAGATAATCACCAGAAGACAGTAAAAAACAAACGGAGCAGCATGATTTGCTGCTCCGCTTTTTTTATTTGTTCTTAAAACCTGCTCTCTTTCTCATGAGCGGATCAAGTATCTTCTTTCTGATCCTGAGTCTCTCGGGAGTAACCTCCAAAAGCTCATCTGTATCAATAAAATCAAGAGCCTGCTCAAGGCTTAACACCTTGGGAGGAGTAAGTCTCAGTGCTTCGTCTGCTGCAGAAGAACGGGTATTGGTAAGCTGTTTCTTTTTGCAGACGTTGACTTCGATATCCTCGGCCTTGCCGGTCTGTCCGATTACCATTCCACTGTATACTTTCTCGCCGGGTCCGATGAAGAGGATACCACGCTCCTGTGCGTTAAAGAGTCCATAGGTAACGGATTCGCCGGCTTCGAATGCGATGAGAGAGCCCTGTGCTCTGTAGGCGATATCTCCCTTATAAGGGCCGTAACCGTCGAAGATTGTGTTCATGATACCGTTACCCTTGGTATCGGTCATGAAATCGCCTCTGTAGCCGATAAGACCACGTGAAGGAATGGAGAAGATAAGGCGAGTATATCCGCCGCTTGCGTGTCCCATTTCCTTTAACTCGCCTTTACGCATGGAAAGCTTCTCGATGATGACACCGGAGTATTCCTCGGGTACATCCACGTAAGCAAGTTCCATGGGTTCAAGCTTTTTGCCGTTTTCGTCCTGGCGATAAAGAACCTCAGCCTTGGATACGGCGAATTCATAGCCTTCACGGCGCATATTCTCTATAAGAACGGATAAATGAAGCTCACCGCGTCCCGATACCTTGAAACGGTCTGTGGAGTCGGTTTCTTCTACACGTAATGAAACGTCTGTGTTTAACTCTCTGAAAAGTCTCTCGCGAAGATGGCGGCTGGTTACGAACTTGCCTTCCTGACCTGCAAGAGGAGAATCATTAACCATGAAATCCATAGCGATGGTAGGCTCGGATATCTTCTGGAAAGGAATGGGCGCAATGGCATCGGGAGAGCAGAGGGTATCACCGATACGGATATCTGCGATTCCTGAGATTGCTACGATGGAGCCGATACCTGCTTCTTTTACCTCGACCTTGTTAAGACCTTCGAACTCGTAGAGCTTGGAAACCTTAACCTTCTTCTGCTTGTCGGGATCGTGATGGTTTACGATCACCACATCCTGATTTACTTTGATAACGCCGTTATCAACCTTGCCGACACCGATACGGCCCACATATTCGTTGTAGTCTATGGTGGAGATAAGCAACTGGGTACCAGCCTCGGGATCGCCTTCGGGAGCAGGAATGTAGTCAACTATCGTATCAAATAAGGGCTGCATGTCGGTTCCTTTTTCATCTACGGACAAAGAAGCCGTTCCGGTCTTGGCGGATGCGAATACGAAGGGGCAGTCAAGCTGTTCGTCGGTGGCGTCTAAGTCCATAAGAAGCTCGAGAACCTCGTCGATTACTTCTTTGGGACGTGCCTCGGGACGATCGATCTTGTTGATGCAGACGATTACGGGAAGCTTAAGTTCCATGGCCTTACGCAATACGAACTTGGTCTGGGGCATGGGGCCTTCGAAAGCGTCAACCACCAGGATAACACCGTTAACCATCTTAAGTACACGCTCAACCTCGCCGCCGAAATCAGCGTGGCCGGGGGTGTCGATGATGTTGATCTTGGTTCCCTTGTATGTTACAGCGGTATTCTTGGAGAGAATGGTTATACCACGCTCTCTTTCAATATCGTTAGAGTCCATAACACGCTCGCGGACTTCCTGATTCTCGCGGAAAACACCGCTCTGCTTTAAGAGCTCATCCACGAGAGTGGTCTTGCCGTGATCGACATGGGCGATTATTGCTACGTTTCTGATATCTTCTCTTTTCTGTTTCATTTTCTTCGTCCTTATTGTTGGAGGCTCTGCAGTCTCATGAGAGCCGATTGCCTTATATACACAAAATCGTTGCATATTATAACACCGTGAGAGACCGCAAGCAATGTAAAATTCAACGAAAATGGAAGTAAATAGGAGAAGATTTATGGAAAATTTGAAAAAACTAATGTGTTGACAGATGCCAACGGGGATGGTAGCATAAATACAACTTAATACAGTACACGGTAGAGGTTGCGCTTTTCATCAGTATCAGGTTGGACGTGTCGGGCACGGATGAGGCCTGAGAAAGGGAACGGCGCCGAAGAGACGATTCCGCCGGGATTCGGGCTCTGGGCGTGCATCGAACAGGTGCATGACTGTCATTCCATTTTGGAATGGGGAGCTATCAGTAAATCACTTTTTTAGGATTTTATGCGACCACCGTTTTATCGTTTGGTCGCTTTTTTGTTACCGTGTGCGTTTTTCATTCAAAAGGAGGAAATAAATGAGCACACCAATTTTCACAGGCGCAGCAGTAGCACTTGTCACCCCCATGAAGGCCGACGGATCCGTTAACTTCGAGAAGCTTGACGAACTTATCGAGTTTCAGATAAAGAACGGTACCGACGCAATTGTGGCAGTGGGAACAACAGGCGAGGCATCGACCCTTAGCCACGAGGAACACCTTGATGTTGTAAGACGCACGGTTAAGACCGTAAACAAGCGGGTTCCCGTTATCGCAGGTACCGGATCAAACTCCACCGAAACAGCAATCTATCTTTCAAAAGAAGCCGAAAAGGCAGGCGCGGACGCCCTTCTTTTGGTTACACCTTATTATAACAAGGCTACCCAGAAGGGTCTCGTGGAGCATTTCGTTAAGACCGCTGAGGCTGTTAAGATCCCCGTGATCCTTTATAACGTACCTTCACGTACCGGCTGCAATCTTCAGCCCGCTACGGTAAAAGAAATAAACAGAAGAGCATCAAACGTTGTTGCCATCAAGGAAGCAAGCGGAGACATTACCCAGATCGCACAGCTTGCATCCATTATGAGCGATGATTTTGCAATCTACTCAGGTAATGATGATCAGATCGTGCCCATTCTTTCCCTTGGAGGACTCGGAGTTATTTCCGTTCTTTCAAACGTTGCACCCAGAGAGACTCATGACATCGTTGATCTTTTCTTTAAGGGAAAGATCGCAGAGAGCAGAGCGCTTCAGTTAAGAACCTTCGATCTTATCAAGAGCCTTTTCTGCGAAGTTAACCCCATCCCTGTTAAAGAAGCAATGAACCTTATGGGAATGGAAGCAGGTCCCCTTCGTCTTCCTTTGACCAGGATGGAGCCCGCAAATCTTGAAAGAGTAAGGAAATCTCTCATTGATTTCGGCATTGATGTAAGCGACAATACTGTTATAAAGTACAACGATCTTAGCAAGGATTGAGGTGAGATCATGGTCAGAATAATAATGCATGGCTGTAACGGCAAGATGGGTCAGGTCATTACCCATATGTGTGCCGAGGATCCGGAAACCGAAATAGTTGCCGGCATCGACATGGTGGATAATACTGCCAACCCTTATCCTGTTTTTACCAATATTGATGATTGTAATGTTGAAGCGGATGTGGTGATCGATTTTTCTTCTGCCAAGGCTACGGACAAGCTGCTTGATCACTGCACAAAGAAAGGGCTTCCTGTGGTTCTTTGTACCACGGGATTAAGTGACGAACAGCTTGCAAAGGTTAAATCCGCAAGCGCAAGCATCGCAATACTTAAGAGTGCCAACATGTCTCTTGGCATCAACCTGTTGATAAAAGAATTAAAGAACCTTTCAAAGACTCTCGTACCTGCGGGATTCGATATCGAGATAGTCGAGAAGCATCACAACCAGAAGGTGGATGCGCCCAGCGGAACGGCTCTTGCTCTTGCGGATGCGGCAGGAGAAGGCCTTAACTATGATTATGTATATGACAGGACTACGGAGCGAAAGAAACGTTCCGACCACGAGATCGGAATATCGGCAGTACGCGGCGGTTCCATCGTAGGTGAACATGAGGTTATCTACGCAGGAACGGATGAGGTCATTACCATCAAGCATACTGCATATTCCAAGTCTCTGTTTGCAAACGGAGCGGTTCAGGCAGCCAAATTCCTTAAAGGAAAGGCCGCCGGAATGTATGACATGAGCGATGTGATAGGATAGGAGCGTACAGTGCGATTCAGACCCTGTATAGATATTCATAACGGCAAAGTCAAACAGATAGTTGGCGCAAGCCTTCGGGACGCAGGATCGGCAACGGTCAACTCCGAAAGCGAACATGACGCAGCATGGTTTGCCGGGCTTTATAAGAAAGATGGCCTGTCCGGTGCTCACGTGATCATGCTTAACAAAGCAGGCACCGCGGATTATGCCAAAACAAAGGCCGAAGCCCTTTCGGCTCTCAAGGCTTATCCCGGAGGACTTCAGATAGGCGGCGGTATAAACGATGAAACCGCAGGAAGTTTTATTGATGCGGGAGCAAGTCACGTTATCGTCACAAGTTTTGCTTTTGCCGGAGGAGAGATAAGATTCGATAACCTTCGGAAGCTAAAGCAGGCAGTAGGCAAAGAACATGTTGTCCTTGACTTAAGTGCCGGCATCAAAGACGGTAAGTATTACGTGGTTACCGACAGATGGCAGAAATTCTCCAATCAGGAGGTAAGAAAGGAACTGTTCGAGGAACTGTTCGATTATTGTGACGAGTTCCTGGTACATGCCACCAATGTGGAAGGAATGAAGATGGGTCCTGATTTCATACTGGCGGAGGAACTTTCCATGATCCCTGCTAAGATAACCTACGCAGGAGGGATCACCACCATGGAAGATATCGCGAAGATCAAGGATCTGTCTTCCGGTAAACTTGATTTCACCGTAGGAAGCGCTCTTGATCTTTTCGGAGGAACACTTAAGTACGACGAACTGAAGATGATGAAATAAGCAAAAAAAACTCCTGCCCACCCGGACAGGAGTTCTTTGTGCAATTACTACGCCCCTCACTTAAATCAAAAACCTAGCTAATTCTAAATGTATTCAGAAAAGGCACATGGAAAATTTAAGTGCTTAAGAATCGATTGATTCTTATAACTTGGTTACGTTAACTGCCTGAGGTCCCTTTTCGCCCTGCTCAACATCGAATTCAACGGCAGCGCCTTCTTCAAGAGACTTGAAGCCTTCCATATTCAATGCGGAGTAGTGTACGAAAACGTCCTTGCCGGACTCATCACTGATAAATCCGTAACCCTTCTGGTTGTTGAACCACTTTACTGTACCTTTTTGCATTACAGATACCTCCAAAAAAATAAAAAATAGTACGTTGTCTAGCAACAATCAAAGATTATCACATTATTAAATAAAAGTAAAGATTCTTTTGTCTGAAAATAGAAATATTTCCCGCAATTTCTCAAACAGTAAGGACTTAAACATGTCTTGACAACTGCCTTGCCAGGTTATACACTGTTTGACATGGACAATGAAACCAGACGAAAACAGATTGTAGAAGCCATAAAAGAAGCAGACGGTCCCATCAGTGCATCCAAGCTTGCCGCAAGGTTCTCCGTAAGCCGCCAGATAATTGTTGGCGATATTGCATTGATAAGAGCCGAAGGAACAGATATAATAGCAACCAATTCGGGTTATATCCCCGGTAACAGTGCTCACAGCGTCAGAGTTAAGGTCAAGCACTCAAGCGGGGACACCTTTGACGAGATGTGCGCCATAGTGGACGAGGGAGCCAGAGTTACGGACATTTCCATAGAGCATTCTTTTTACGGAAAGATAACCTGCCCCATCACCATAGGAAACAGAGCGGAGGCCAAGGCCTATGTACAGGCTGTGTCCGAAAGCGGCAATACGCTTGAAAATCTGACTATGGGCGTTCACTATCACACCATAGAGGCTCCGAGCGATCTCATTCTTTTACGAGTGCAGAAAGCTCTCAACGATAAGGGTTACCTGTGCAAATAATTGATTTTTCGGCCTTTATTTGCTAAAATCATTAATATGGCTAAAAAACGAAAGATTAAAAAACACTATACAATAGCTGTAACTTCTGATTTTTCGGGCGATACCACCAAGTATTACAGAGCAAGATTCAACCTTTTTAAAGTGGCATTTACGGTGGCCGCGCTGGTCGTGCTCGTAGCGGTGGGACTTACGGTTTTTGAGTTTTACGAGCTTGACAGGATGGAATCCAAGCTTAGAGACTTTAAGGATCTCGTAGCCGAACAGGACGCCACCATCGAGAAACTTGGCGCCGAGAAAGCAGAACTGTCAAGCGCCAATGAAGTCCTGTCGGACAAGGTGGCCAAGGCAACCATTCAGGAGGAACAGAATCAGGCGGAGTACGAAGCAAGGCATCTGCCCACACTTTTCCCGCTTTCAGGCTCGGCTCAGATCGTGGATCCCGATACTTTCTTTGCGGGGGACATGGATGAGGTTACCGCATTTTACGAGGCGATCCTTTCCGCCAAGAAGAAAGAACAGGAACAGGGAACCGTTGACCCTTATGTTTTCTTTACCATGGCGGATGTTACGGACGTGGTGGCAGCAGGAGACGGCGAGGTTACTTCGGTTTCGGACGATCCGACCTTTGGCAAATGTGTCAAGATCGATCACGGCAACGGCTATGTGACTATTTATAAGAGTAACGGCGACGTTAAGGTTAATGTAGGAGATCAGGTAGTTCAGAAGGCGATCATCTTTATAAGCGGAGGTGACGACAGCTTTCTTGAGTATCAGATCACCAAGGACGGTCAGTATATCGACCCGTTGGATGTTATAGTTATCGACGGTTGATTTCTGATAAAGGAGAAGAACATGGGAAACAGAACAGACAGCTACAATGCAAGCAAGATCAACAGCGTGATCGGCAAGGGCACTGAGTTCGAAGGAACTATCCGTACATCGGAAACCCTGAGGATCGAGGGCTTTGTCAAGGGTAATATCTTTTCTGAGGGTACCCTTATCATCGGCAAAGGCGGCAAAGTTGACGGAAAGATCGAGGCGGTCAATCTTCTTGTAGGCGGCGAGGTTTATGGCGATTTCTTTGCTTCTAATCGTATAGAAGCCAACGCCACCGGACGTATCTACGGTAACATCCACACTAAGAGCCTTATTGTGGATGAGAACGCGATCTTCCAGGGAACCTGCGAAATGCTGGGAAGAGAAGAGGGAAAACCTGAGTCTTTCAGAAACACTGCAACGGATGAACCCGTTACGGAATAAAAAAAAGCCGCGTAAGCGGCTTTTTTGTTACTCTTTATTGATCCTTGAGAAGATCATCTCGTATCCGTCGTTTCCGTAGTTAAGAGATCTGTTAACCCTGCTGATGGTTGCTGTTGAAGCTCCGGTCTTCTCGGCAATCTCCATGTAGGTCTTGCCCGCACGTAACATGGTAGCTACTTCGAAGCGCTGGGAGAGAGACAAGAGTTCATTCACAGTGCAAAGATCCTCGAAGAAAGAATAGCATTCTTCTTTATTCTCCAATACTAAAACAGCATCAAACAAGTGGTCTACAGCTTCTGTTTTAATCTTTTTGTTCATATCATTCCTCCGTACAACAGTCGGTTGATCGTTACCCAACTGCCCAAGTAGCATTTTAACATATTAAAGTCTTAAAGTAAAGAAATAAAATAAGGCTGATTTTACTTGTGAAGCGGTTATGAATACTATATAATAAAGCCTGGACAGGCAAGTACGTATTATCCGGAGGTTTACATGACTATAGATACCGATAACCTGATAAACAGTATTACCGCGACTTTTGCCAGAATGTCGTATATCGATTCCGATGACATTCCGGGCATCGATCTTTACATGGATCAGGTAACCGCATTTCTGGACGAGAAGCTGTCAAAGACGGTCCGCAACAAAACAGAGGAACGTCTAATGACCAAGACCATGATCAACAATTACGCCAAGAATGATGTTTTACCTCCTCCGGTCCGTAAGAAGTACACAAAGGAACATGTCCTGGATCTTATAATGATCTATTATTTTAAGAGCTTTCTTCAGATAAGTGATATCAAATCACTCATCGATCCCATCAACGAAGCTTATTTCGGGAACAAATCCGAGTTTGGACTTGAGGAAGTATACGATGAGATCTTTGCCACAAAGGGCGATGAACTCAAAGAGATCCTTCAGGACATAACGGACAAGTACGAGGCCTCCAGAGACTCCTTCAAGGATGCACCAAAGGATATGCAGGAGTATCTTAAACTGTTTAATTTTATCTGTATGCTTGGATGCGATGTCTTTGTTAAGAAGTTGTTAATAGAGAAAATAGTAGACTCTATTAGAGGGCACAGAGAAGAAGAAAACAACAAGTATAAGCGCAAGGAGGATTGAAATGCAGATCAGTGATCTTTCTAACTACGGTTTTGATGTAGCTGATGCAATGGAGCTTTGCATCAACGACGAAGATATATACAAAGAAGTTCTTGAAACCGCGCTTGAAGAAGGGCGGGAGAAACTTGTAACCTTCGAGGAGGTTTATAATGCCGGAGACTTCGACAGATATATCATCGAAGCCCACGGACTTAAGAACGCTGCCAAACAGATCGGAGCAACGGAGCTTTCGGAAATTGCCAAAGCTTCCGAGCTTGACGGCAAGGCAGGTAACCTCGATGCCGTTAAGGCACGTCACGAACAGCTCATGAGCAAGTATAAAGAAGTACTTGACGCAATTTCGCAGCTGTTTTGATCAGTCGAGCCTAATTTTACCGGTTGCCACTGTATGATCTATCCAGAGTTTCAGTGATTGTACGGTGGCATCAATTTTGTTCATTTCTTCCTGGATCTTAAGGAAATCCTCAACCTCATCCTCGGACACCTCGTTGTCTACGGTGATCTCGATGAAACGGTTCTTTGCTCTTTCAAGAGAATTGAGGCTTGCAAGGGTTTCGAGAGTGATCTGAGACAGATCCTTAAACTCTACTTCTGGTACATATTTCTGTCCTATGGGACATTCATGGGAACAGTAATAGTTGCAAAGCTGAGGTCGCTGATAACACTTGGCCATGGCAAGGATCTCATCAGGATGAGGGAGCGACTTCTCACTTTCGATCTTTTCGATTCTTTCGGGAGATACGTATAACATCTGTTCCGCGGCTTTATCCCTTGTAAGTCCCAGTTCCTCGCGACTGAGCTGATAAATATTCTTGTTCTCTCTGACAGATCTCTTGCCCATAACATAATCCCTTTCTTTGTCCTTAAGTAAACTAAATGTATTGTATCATAAAAGCCGTATTTGAGGTATAATGATTTTGATGTTTGTTAAAAAGAACGTACCCTGTGACAACGGAATGTGGAATAGGAGGGCTTAATGAGAGCTGCCATGTATCCGCTTTCTTTTAATATAGCTGCATTTATTTTTAACATAGCATTGTGCGTACTTGTTACCGCAAACGGAACCGAAGATAAGCACAGTAATCATACATTTCGCAATTTTACATACATAATCCTCGTCGGTAATATCATTACCTGCTGCGATCAGGCATTCGGACGTGATCCTGTAGTAATGATCCCAAACGTTCCGAGGCTCGCGTTATACGTGCTTTCTTTTCTGTTTAATTCACTTCTCACATATTTCTTCACGCTGTACGCGGAAACCTTTTTTGAGGAGACCAAAACCAGGCGCTTCTTTTCAACCTTTAACCGCTTTCTTATGGCGGCCATCATCGTGATGGCGGTGGTATGCTTCATCATCAAACTGCCGCATATCGGTCCCGACAGACCGTCCTACTATCTTCCGGATATTCCGGGTTATATCCTTGCGTACTATTCGGAACTTTATTTCCTGCTGTATGCCATGATCGTTTTCTTTGTGGGGAGAAAGGATCTTAACAGGCGTGCAAGGATCACCGCATTCAGCGCATTTGCCGTGACCATAGGAGTTATAGTATTTGAGATCTTCAACACCACGGGTATTTTGTTTAACTATTTCGGACCGATCCTGAGTCTGTATATTTTCTACATAGGAGTTGAGACACCGGATTACAAGAATCTCCTGGCAACCATGGATAAGCTTGAGGAAGCCAGGAAGCGGGCGGACGAGGCCAACCGTTCCAAGTCTGAGTTTCTTGCCAACATGTCTCACGAGATCCGAACCCCCATCAATGCGGTCATCGGGATGAACGAAATGATCATAAGGGAAGCGGGAGACGAGAAGATCATCGAGTATGCCCACAACATCGAGAGCGCAGGAAGGAGCCTTCTTTCCATCATCAACGATATCCTGGATCTCTCCAAGATCGAAGCCGGAAAGATGAAGATTAATGAAGCACCCTACAAATTCAGTTCACTTCTCAATGATGCTGTAGTTATGATATCCGTTAAGGCCAAAGAAAAGAATCTTACCTTTGACGTTAATGTGGATGAGACACTGCCTGACGGGCTCTACGGAGATGAATTAAGGGTCAGACAGATCCTTGTAAATGTTCTTAACAATGCAGTAAAATATACGGAAAAAGGAAAAATAAACCTTTCCGTGAACTATGATCGAAAGGATACGGAATGTATCCTGATCATAAAGGTTTCCGATACGGGTATCGGTATCAGACGTGAAGACATACCCAAACTTTTTGAAAAGTTTGACAGGGTGGATCTTAATAAGAACAAGGCTGTCGAAGGCACGGGCTTAGGCCTTGCCATAGTAAAACGGCTTCTTTCCATGATGCAGGGTACCATTGAGGTCGAAAGCGAGTACGGCGTAGGATCCACTTTCTTTTTGCGGATACCGCAGCAGATCCGTTCGAATGAGCCTATAGGTGATTATCGGACCAAGTATCGCAAAGCAACGTCCGGCGGCTACAGGGAACTGTTCCATGCTCCGGATGCTCGGATCCTGGTGGTGGACGATACCCTTATCAATCTGACTGTTGTAAGGGCACTTCTTAAGAAAACCGGCATTTCCATCGAAACTGCCACATCGGCGGCAGAGGCGATCATAAAGGCCAAAGAAAAACACTACGATACCATCCTCCTTGATAACAGAATGCCCGGAATGGACGGAGCGGAGGCTCTTCCAATCATCCGTTCACAAAAAGACGGAATGAATCTTAATACTCCGATCATCTGTCTTACTGCAGACGCAGTTTCCGGTGCAAGAGAGAGATATCTTTCCGAAGGATTTACGGATTATCTTACCAAGCCCATAGAAAGTACGGCTTTGGAGCGCATGCTCATCAAATACCTTCCTTCGGATAAGGTTACGAAAAATGGACAGAATAATACCTAATAATCTGATAAATATAAACGACCCTTTGATGATGGCATTAAAGGCCGTAAATACCATCTCAGGCAAGTCTCTTACCAAGGCTGATCTTGTAAGGCAGAGAAGATCCATGGAACTTGCGGGAAAGCTTGCTGCCCCTACGGAAGACGTTGAGATCAAAGAATTTGAAGTGGGATCTGTCAAGTGCGAAGCTATTAAGCCGGAGTTTGCACATAATCCCCAATACGCGATAATGTATGCCCACGGAGGCGGATATATCTGCGGGGGTCTTTCTTTTGCAAGGATCCTGGCTGCCAAACTTGCCATGGCTACGGGCTTTACCACATATTCTTTTGCCTACAGGCTGGCTCCGGAATGTCCGTATCCGGC
>JAILHY010000068.1 GCA_024695575.1 Lachnospiraceae bacterium | reverse complement strand
TTTACTTGAGCCTGCATAAGCAACACCTCCTTTTGTATATACATTGTATATCCCCTAAGTCAAAAATGCAACTCTTAGCCTATCCCAATCACGTACGTTATACTGTAATATATTTGTGCAACTTCATTCAAGAAATCCAGTTTATTTTATAGTGCTTCCCAAAATCGAGAAGCAAACATTAAGGCAAACAATATAAAGACAAAAAGACAGATAATTAAGGCACATATGCATATGGAAAAACCCGTGCTCCATAATGATGGATAAGCCTTCTTGGCTTTTAAAGAAATAAGCGAAAACAGCATTCCAATTGCTGAAAATATGGGAAGTCCCCAAATGGCACCTATATATTCATATCCAGCGTGATTTGCGCTCCAAAGATATACTGCAAACGATATCCATGATAGAGTTCCAAGCAACGCAGGTATTGCAACGAATGCCTTTTTTATTCTATCCATAAAGTATTAATATCCCCCTTAGCTCCCAACATATTATTTGTACACTATTCCGCAAGATAAAATTACAATCAAAATCTTACACCAGGTTCTTACAAAAACCAATTAGTATTTGACTTATAGATATGCGGATTGTATAGTCAATAAAAGGAGCATTCACTCTGATTGCTCCCGTGTAAATCTAAATTATCGTAGAAGATTCCTATTTACAGAAAAGATTTCAAACTCGTGTTAAACCTCAGATCCGATGCTTTTTCTTTCAGAGCCGCCTTAACTTAACGTCTTTTGGAAAATCCAATGTCCGTTCTGAACTTAAAATTCCCTCTCCATATAGTCAAGTGTTTTCTTCAGTAAAACCAATACTTTTTGAGCCCTCATAATGAATGAACTAAGGTTATGGAGTGATCTTTACCTCATACAGGGCAGATATATAGTGTTTATGGGTATGCCAAATCAAACGTCATCACCAAACGATTTTAAACGGCCTCGATGTAATACCCATCCCTATATGGCAGCTCACCTCTCATGTCCAACAGGATCATCCCAGCAAGGGGAGTCCTCACTTCCTTCGTTCTGCCTATCCATAACCAGGGTGCCAGCTCAGCTAACTAAATCAAAAATGTCCTTGACAAGGGGAGCACTTTAACTTCTGATCTCTTGTGCGCCATCTTTTTATCCTCCTATTGATCTTGCCACAGAACACTTCGTGCGCCCTTCGCACATCACTGTCCGTATGGCTCCTACTTGATACAATAGGAAGAATAAACGGCAACGGTATCACCTAATGACACCGTTCAAAATAATATTGTCAACTTTCGCTTTCCCAGCCTTTGCACACATCACACCAGCCAACTGCATCCGATGCTTTCTCCAATTCTTCCGGCGTCAACTTAACGGATATAAATTCATTTCCACCTGCAGGATGAATATACTCGAATCTCTTCATGGAAACATCCAACCACACCGGAATATCCTCTCTGACTCCGAACGGGCATACTCCTCCCAGCGCAAAACCGATCAGTTCCTCTACCTGATCTCTAGGCACCATACTTGGCTTCGTATGAAACTGTGCCTTGAACTTCGAGCTGTTCACGCGACCATCCCCGGCCATCACCACGATCACAGGCCTCTCATCCACGATAAAAGAGAGCGTCTTTGCGATCTCCGCTTCAGAGCATCCGATCTGCTGCGCCGCATGCTCCACTGTATCGATCATCTCGGTATGCTCCGTGATCCGATCCGCATACCCCTTCTTATCCAGCCATTCATAAACCGTTTCGTTCAGCATGGTCTTTCCTCACATCTTCTCCATATATTTCACCGGTATAGCCTTGATCAGCCAAACGCCATTGACTGATCTGTAGAATACATATCCGTCCCGATGCATCTCACCACTTCTGATCCGATAAAGCACCAGCTTCCCATGCCGGATCCCGACCTTCCTTGCAGTCTCTTCATCCCCGGAAAGATGCACATACAGTCTGGACTTCGGCATCAGTCCCTCGCGGTCGATCGACTCTTCATATTTCGTCGCCGTACCATGGTAAAGGATCTCCGGCGGTTCCACCTGCTCCAGCTCCACATCAACCGGTATTGAGTGTCCCTGGTTCGCCCGGATCAATGTTTTATCTTCATTGAAAGAATACCGCTGTTTCTCATCCTCGGCTACGATCCGTTCCAGATCCTCCATACTCAACCGATGCGTCTTACTTACCCCCGCGATCAGTTCAGAAACATCAGCCCAACCGTGCTCATCAAGAGTGATGCCGATGGTCTCTGGCTTATGCCGCAGTATAAGGGAAATGTATTTGCTTGTATTCTTCATTCTTATCCAACACTTCCAATCTCTGTATAGATCATCCCGTTCTTTCCACGCTCCGACAGCATTAGTGAAACCCTCGTTGCCACCATACTTCCTTTTGGCGGATCCGATACAGGAATCTCTCTTCCGCCTCTGCAGGAATACTTTCTGATCAGTGTGATATGCGGCGAAAATCGTTTCTTATCAAACTGTATCACCTGCTCTGCAAGCTCCCGGCGAAGCCGCTTCACATATCCTATAAGCTGAGGATTATCAGCAAGCCCCACCCAAAATAAATTTCCAAAACTGCCTACTCCATCCAGGCTTATTTCGATCGGTCTGAAATCCACCTGCTCCATGGCATCCAACACTTCATCCGGATTCCCATAATCTCCAATGAAAGCCAGCGTGATGTGAAGGTTCTCCCGCTTAGTATAATTTCCTGACACACCCTGACTCTTCAGATCAGCCTGAAAATCAGCCAAAGCATCAAGGATATTCTCTTCAAATTGAATCGCGATAAAAAGTCTCATATTCCTTAGTCGCCTCCTGCATCTCCAAAGCCGTAAATGCACAGAGCTTTACATCTATCTCATAATCCGGATGATCAGTCGTAAATTTCTGATATGCTCGCAGGCACTGCTTTGTCGACTCCGCCACAGGATTTTCCAAGGATCCGCCAAATATACCTGAACTGATCAAAGGAAATGAAATGCTGTGATATCCGTTCTCCATCAATACCTTCAGCGAATTGTAATAGGCATCAAACAGCTCCTTAAATGCCGTTGGTGTTACAGCAAAATTTG
>JAILHY010000054.1 GCA_024695575.1 Lachnospiraceae bacterium | reverse complement strand
AAATACGGTCGTGACCTGGTGGAAGTTGCCAGGAACAACAGGCTGGATCCCGTCATCGGTCGTGATTCCGAGATTCGCTCCGTGATCCCGATTCTTTCCCGCAAGACCAAGAATAACCCGGTCCTCATCGGTGAACCCGGTGTCGGCAAGACTGCGGTTGTTGAAGGACTGGCCCGCCGTATTGTGGCAGGGGATGTGCCTACGGGTCTTAAGGATAAGAAGGTTTTCTCTCTTGATATGGGCGCGCTTATCGCCGGTGCCAAGTACCGCGGCGAGTTTGAGGAACGTTTGAAGGCTGTTCTTGAGGAAGTTAAGAAGTCTGATGGACAGATCATTCTTTTTATAGATGAGCTCCATACCATAGTGGGAGCAGGCAAGACAGACGGTGCACTGGATGCAGGGAATATGCTTAAACCTATGCTTGCCCGCGGTGAGCTTCATTGTATCGGTGCCACGACCCTTGATGAATACAGACAGTACATAGAGAAGGATCAGGCTCTGGAGCGCCGCTTCCAGCCCGTAATGGTGGATGAGCCCACGGTTGAGGACACAATTTCCATTCTTCGTGGTATTAAGGAGCGTTACGAGGTCTACCACGGCGTCAAGATCATGGATAATGCGCTGGTGGCTGCCGCTACTCTTTCTTCAAGGTATATTAGTGACAGGTTCCTGCCCGACAAGGCTATCGATCTGGTGGACGAGGCCTGCGCGCTTATCAAGACCGAAATGAACTCAATGCCCGTGGAGATCGATGAACTTAAGCGCCGCGTTATGCAGCTTGAGATCGAGGAATCTGCCCTTAAGAACGAGACGGACAAGTTAAGCCAGGACAGGCTTGAGGTACTTCGCCGTGAACTTGCGGAGCAGAAGGATGAACTTAATAACCGCATGGCTCAGTGGCAGAATGAAAAAGAAAGCGTTGGCAAACTCTCGAAACTCCGTGAGGAGATTGATGCCTTGAACGGCGAGGCTCAGACTGCCACCCGTAACGGCGATTATGAGAAAGCCGGCGAGATCACATACGGGCGCCTTCCTGCCCTTCGTAAGGAACTGGAACAGGCGGAGGAAGCAGTTCATTCCGGAAATCTCAGCCTGGTACACGAGAGCGTTACAGAGGAGGAGATCACCAAGATCGTATCCCGCTGGACGGGAATCCCGCTTAACAAGCTTACTGAATCAGAGCGTAACAAGACTCTTAATCTGGATAAAGAATTACATAAGAAGGTTGTGGGACAGGATGAAGGTGTTACCAAAGTTACAGAAGCTATCATCAGATCCAGAGCAGGTATCAAGGATCCCAACAGACCCATAGGTTCATTTCTTTTCCTTGGGCCTACAGGTGTTGGTAAGACGCAGCTTGCCAAGGCTCTTGCGGGTGCTTTGTTTGATGATGAATCCAATATGGTTCGTATCGACATGAGCGAATATATGGAGAAGTTCTCCGTGTCCAGACTTATCGGAGCGCCTCCCGGATACGTAGGATATGAGGAAGGCGGACAGCTTACAGAGGCAGTACGCCGCAAGCCTTATTCCGTCGTTCTTTTTGATGAAATAGAGAAGGCACACCCCGACGTATTTAATGTTCTTTTGCAGGTGCTTGATGACGGACGCATTACCGACTCCCTTGGACGCACGGTAGATTTCAAGAATACCATCCTCATCATGACATCAAATATCGGCGCCGATGCGCTGCTAGAGGGTATCGGCACTGACGGCGAGATCTCCGAGGAAGCCCGCAGGACTGTTATGGAGATGCTTCACATGTCCTTCAGACCGGAGTTTTTGAACCGTCTTGACGAGACCATAATGTTTAAGCCTCTGACAGAAGCTGATATGGGTAATATAGCGAAGATTCTTTTGAAGGATCTTGAAAAGAGACTTGCAGACAGAGAACTGAAATTAGATGTTACGGACCGCGCCATCGCATTTATCGCGCACGAAGGATACGATCCCAAGTACGGTGCCCGTCCCCTTAAGCGTTATATTCAGAAAGAGGTCGAGACCGCGGTTGCAAAACTCATATTATCTGATACACTTGAAGCAGGCGACACAGTCGCAATAGATGTGGAAGGTGATGGATTATGCTGCCGCAAGACCCGGTGATATTATTAAGTGTTTTAAATACCAAATTACGAGATAAATATAGCAGTTTAATGGAATTATGTGATGATCTTGATGAGGATGAGGCTTCGCTCCTCGTCCTCATGGATCGCGCAGGATATGTATACGACAGAGAAAAGAATCAGTTTAAACCCAGTAATTCGTAGAGAATCCCATACCATTCCCGCACTACGTAGGTTGGATAGAGTATTATGTTGGTTCTTGCGGGAATGGCGCTGGCTTTCAGGCCTAGCTTATGTGCAATCATGTGCGCTCTGTGCATGTGAAACTCATTTGTAACGATGGCAATATCGCTGCTGAGGCCATTCTCCTTAAGGATTTCACCGGAAAAAGTAAGGTTTTCCCGTGTTGAGGTGGAGTTGTTTTCCACAAGTATTCGTTCTTTGGCAATTCCGCGGTTTATAAGCCAGTCATGCATACACTGCGCTTCGCTGATCATTTCGTCAGATCCCTGACCACCCGATACTATGCAGTATGAATCCGGATTTGAGATGAGGTAATTATATGCAGCATTCAATCGCTCAGATAGAACTAGGCTCGGGGTGTGACCGATCACGCGACAACCGAGAACGACGAGCGTAGGGGTACCTTCGGGCTTCTTGAGATTAGCTCTTAACATAAAAGCGGACAAGATTATGGCTGTTAGAACGGGAATCAGAACACAGGCTGACAAAGCAGTGAGGATTGCTTTGCCGGCCTTTTTCTTTTGACATCTCTTAATCATGTGGGATAAGGGAGATATAAATATCCCAAATATAATTAGAAAAAGCCCAGCAATAATCCCTGTCATATTCCCGATGTTGAGAACGTCAAAGATTATTTTTGGCAGTATAAACCAAGTGGTTGTAATAAGACCGATGGCAATTAATATTATTCTAAGAATTCGAGGTCTCATGAGATTATCCTTTAAAAAAACTGTCAGGGTGTTATCAATATTCTGTCATGGTACCGAGATCCCCAGCACCTCCGCGTCGTCCCATTGGGCGAGATATGTGAGTTTTCCGGTATTTATGTTATAGCGGTACAGCTGGCAGGGATCGAACCAGTTGACATTTAAGTCAGCAAAGAGGTACCAGTTGTCACCTGACTGAAATGCACGTACTCTGAAAATCTCGTGGTCGATGCTCTCTCTGGCGCACTTGCAGGCCCTGTAGAGGGAATCCTCCATCTTGAGAGATTCGGCTTTTTCATTTTTGACCTGTGTTGATATGCCGAAGTAGAAACTTTCCTGATGATCAACGTATTCCGTTATTTCAGGCTCAAATTCGGAGATCTTTTTCTTTTTCCCGGAAGGGCGCTCGCTTAATACACTTTCGTCGCCGGTTTCCGAAACACTCCAGTATTCGGAAACTTTTCCTTCATCTTCCTTCTTGCGGGATTTTGTTACCACGCGGACGGTTTCTTTTGCCGCCTTCGTAAAAGAAGAAAAATGCGCTTCGAACAATGCGACAGCTGCGATCAAAACCGCAATAATCAACATAAGTGCCAACAGAACAGTCAGTAAAACCGGTCGATCATTCTTTTTCATGTTATGTCCCCCATACACCTTAAGTATAAGCCTTTCTGGCGCATTTCTGCAAAAAGAAATCTTTAATTCTCTATGAAGATTGGTACGCCACGTCCCTGCATATTGAAAGCGGGGTTTTCTTGCGTTACAATAAGTCCATGGACATTTTTCAGATGATGGAACAAAAAAATAAGGAAAAAGAATCCCCGCTCGCAGCCAGAATGCGCCCCAGGACAGTGGACGAGGTTGTGGGGCAGGAGCATATTCTTTCTGAAGGAACCCTTCTTTATCGCGCCATTAAGGCGGATAAGTTAAGCTCCATCATATTCTACGGCCCGCCCGGAACCAGCAAGACCACCATCGCAAGGGTCATCGCCAACACCACCAAGGCTGAATTCAAGCAGATTAACGCCACCATTGCCGGCAAGAAGGACATGGAAGAGGTTGTGACCGAAGCCAAGGAAACTCTTGGGGGATACGGTCGCCGGACCATTCTTTTTATAGACGAGATCCACAGATTCAACAAGGGGCAGCAGGACTATCTCCTGCCGTTTGTGGAGGACGGGACCATTGTCTTGATAGGTGCCACTACAGAGAATCCTTATTTTGAAGTAAACGGGGCGCTTATTTCCCGGTCTGCCATATTTGAATTAAAACCCCTCACCCCCGAGTCGGTGGGTATCCTTATAGACAGGGCTCTGACGGATACCGAGCGGGGACTTGGATCCTTTGACGCAGACATCACGGAGGACGCCCGGGCCTTCCTCATGGACCAGGCCGGAGGTGACGCAAGGCGTGCATTAAACGCTGTTGAGCTTGGTGTCATGACAACTGACAGGAGCGGTGACGGCAAGATCCATATCACTCTGGATGTGGCAAAAGAATGCATTCAAAAACGCGCCGTTCTTTTTGATAAGGACGGAGACAATCATTACGACACCATCTCGGCTTTCATCAAGAGCATGCGCGGTTCCGATCCGGACGCGGCAGTTTATTATCTTGCCAAGATGCTTTACGCCGGAGAGAGCGTGACATTTATAGCAAGGCGAATCATGATCTGCGCCTCGGAGGACGTCGGCAATGCAGATCCCCAGGCACTTCAGGTGGCAGTTGCCGCAGCTCAGGCTGTGGAGCGCGTCGGAATGCCCGAGTCACAGATAATCCTCGCCCACGCTGCGATCTACGTAGCAACGGCGCCCAAATCCAATGCGGTGGTTACCGCAATATTCGAAGCCATGGACAAAGTAAAAGAAACCGGAAACCTGCCAGTGCCGCCTCACCTTCAGGATGCTCATTACAAGGGCTCTGCGAAACTGGGCCACGGTCTGGGATATAAATATGCCCACGATTACAAGAACAACTACGTTAAACAGCAGTATCTTCCCTATGAACTCAACGATACGGAGTTCTATCACCCCACGAATAACGGCTACGAAGAGAAGATACGCAAACATATGAAGAAATTAAAGAGTGAAGCGGAGGAATAAGCGATGGACAATAAACGCCGTACTGTGATCGTTTCCCTGGATGCGGTGGGAAGGCGGGACATGGAATTTATGCTGACCCTTCCGAACTTTTCAAGGATAGTCAGGGAAGGTTTCTTTTGCGATCACGTTTACAGCGTGTATCCGTCCCTTACCTATCCGGCGCACACGTCCATCGTGACCGGCCGCGTACCCAACCGCCACGGGATCGTTAACAATACGCTCTTTCAGCCTCGCCGCGATAATCCGGACTGGATGTACAAAAGAAAGTATATTCAGGGCACCACTCTCTACGATCTTGCCCACAAGAAGGGCTTAAAGACTGCAACTCTTCTTTGGCCTGTAACGGGCGGAGCAAAGGTTGACTACAATATTCCCGAAATCATGGTCACCCGCAAACTTCAGAATCAGGTTATTTCCTGCCTTGCAAACGGAACGCCCGGGTACCTTCTTAAGCTTAATTCAAAGTTTGGAAAGATGCGTGACGGTATCAACCAGCCGGCACTTGACGATTTCCTCATGGCTTCCACGGAGTACACCATCAGGAATTACAATCCGGATCTTTTGATGGTTCATTTTACTGATGTGGATACTACCAGACATAATTTCGGACCGGAGGGGCCCAAGGTTACGGAAGCCCTCAAGCGTCACGACAAGCGGCTGGGGGACATACTTAAGTGGCTTGAAGAAACCGGCGACATGAAGGAAACTTCTTTTATCGTGCTGGGGGACCATTGCCAGATCGGAGCGGACAGGATAGTTTATCTTAACAAGTTACTTAAGGATAAGGGCTTTCTTACGGAAAAGAACGGAAAGATCACGGATTACCGGGCTATCACCAAGTCCTGCGACGGATCTTCCTACTTATATATAAATGAAAATTATGCCGGGGATGAAGATTTCCTTGAGTCTCTGACGGATCTCCTTAACGAGATAAAGAGCGATCCCGAGCTTGGAGTAGAGGAAATATACACTTCGGAGGAGGCTGCCGAGATGGGAGCGGACGAAAACTGCTTTGCCATGATTGAGGCTAAGCCGGGATTTTATTTCCTTAATGAAACAGAGAAGTTGACTGAATCAGTCAATGAAACTTCGAATCACAAAATGCTCTCGATCCACGGATGCAGCCCCGAAAAAGAAGAAAACATCACCTTCTTTGCGGGATTTGGCGCCGGAATTAAAAAAGGCGCAAGGGTTGATTCCATGCACCTGTGGGATGAAGGCCCGACCATCGCGAAGCTCATGGGATTGTATATCCCCGATGCGGACGGAAGGGTAATAAAAGAGATGATCGAGTGATTCCTTCGGAAAAACTGTCAGAATAATTTATCTACAATATATTTATATATCCCCTGGTTCTCGCTCTCCCATTTTTCGCATATGGAAGCGGCGAGGGCTTCGGTGGGAACGGAAAGCTTTAAGTCTATGAGGTTAACTTCTTTTTCCTTTATAATAAGTTCGGCCTCATATTCGCCGGCGGTATTTTTATAGTAATTGGACAGTACCGACACCTCATTTTTTAATCTGAAACTGTTTTCTTTAAAATAAGAATCAATTTCTTCTTTGATCTGGGTGCTGATCCTGTTGCCGAAAAAGTCCAGAGTTTGCCGCCCGTCCGGGGTTATTTCGAGGTGCGTCCGGTTGCGGATCGACTTTGCTTTTACCATTTCTGCATCAATTAATTCAGAAATTGCTTGCTGTAATGTGAGAAACGTGGTATACTCCCTCTCAAGCATAAAATCACCGATTTGAGCTTTAGTCAGAGGGAAGCTGACGCGGTTGAGCATATATAGGACGATCAGTTTGTACAGGGTGAGAGGATCCTTGGTCATAACAGCCTTTCAACAAAACACTTTACAAATTTGAAAATCTCATATACAATCATACCGTTAAAATAATTTTTTTCAAGACTGTCAATTTATCTGTAAGATCAAATTTAGTCAAATTATTTGAATCCCATTGTTAAAATAAGTATTAATTATTTATTTTTGTGGTTTTAGTTTATTAGGAGGAATGTTAATGAGAGAAAAGTATGAATCTCTTGCTATTAAGGATTTAAGAGCATTAGCGAAGATCCGCGGGATCAAAGGCTCAAGCACCATGACCAAGGCTACCATAGTAGATAAGATGGTAGAACTTGACCAGCAGGAAGCGTCCCTGGCACCCCAGGAGAAGGCTGAACCCGAAGCTGCAGCCGAAAAGCCCGTTCGCAGATCAAGGATCATCATGGCTAAACCCAAGCCTGCCAAGAGGGAGGCTGAGGAACCTGTTGCTGCAGCACCTGCAGTGAAGGCTGAGGAACCCGCTGAGCCTGCGGAAGTTAAGAAGGAGGAAAGACCCGAGGACGACAAGAGCCTTGACAGCGGTAATGTTGCTCACGGTATTCTTGAAGTTATGTCTGACGGTTTCGGATTCATTCGAAGCGAGAATTTCCTTCCAGGTAACGAGGACGTTTACGTTGCTCCCGGCATGATCCGCAAGTACGGCCTTCGTACCGGCGATATCGTTGAAGGTAATATCAAGATCAAGACCATGAACGAGAAGTTCTCCGCGCTTTTGTACGTTACATCCGTTAACGGTTACACACCCGAGCAGATCGCAAAGCGCGTAAGTTTTGAGAATCTTACCCCTATCTTCCCTAACGAGAGGATCAGCCTTGAGACTCCCGGCGCAAGCGTAGCCATGAGAGTTATGGATCTCTTAAGCCCTGTTGGCAAGGGACAGCGTGGTATGATCGTGTCACCTCCCAAGGCAGGTAAGACAACCCTGTTAAAGGAAGTGGCCAAGTCAGTTAAAAGAAACAACCCCGACATTCATATGATCATTCTTTTGATCGATGAGCGTCCCGAGGAAGTTACCGATATCAAGGAAGCCATTGAAGGCCCCAATGTTGAGGTCATCTATTCCACATTCGACGAACTCCCCGAGCATCACAAGAGAGTTGCCGAGATGGTTATCGAGAGAGCCAAGAGACTTGTTGAGCATCACAAGGACGTTATGATCCTGCTTGATTCCATCACTCGTCTCACCCGTGCTTACAACCTTACGGTACCCCCGAGCGGACGTACTCTTTCCGGTGGTCTCGACCCTGCCGCTCTTCATATGCCCAAGCGTTTCTTCGGTGCAGCACGTAACATGAGAGAGGGCGGAAGCCTTACGATCCTTGCTACGGCTCTCGTTGATACCGGAAGCAAGATGGATGACGTTGTATACGAGGAATTCAAGGGAACAGGTAACATGGAAATGGTTCTTGACCGTAAGCTTTCCGAGAAGAGAATCTTCCCCGCTATCGATATTCCCAAGTCCGGTACCAGAAGAGACGACCTTCTTTTATCAAGAGAAGAGCAGGATGCGGTTAACATGCTTCGCCGCGGTCTTAACGGCATGAAGCCCGAGGAGAGCGTCGACAAGATCCTGGATCTTTTTGCCAAGACCAAGGGCAACAAGGATTTCATTTCAATGTTAACCAAAATGAGACTGTTCTAGGAGATAATTAAATATGGATAAGTGTATTAAAAAGTACGGCTTGTCAATATTCCTGTTTTTTGGCTTCGTTGTTTTTTCATTATTTGTAAGGACAATCGATGTTGCTCCCATAGGCCCCGCGGATACGTCCGTGGGGTTTGCGGGGTTAAACGGAGCCTTTGCGGAGACCTTCGGATTTAACGAAGCATTCTACAAGCTGTCAGAATATTTCGGCTATGCATGCTTAGGCGTTGCAGCCTGTTTTGCTTTTCTTGGGCTTTGGCAGCTCATTAAGGGCAAGAGCATCAAGAAGGTAGACAGAGAGATAATCATCCTCGGTTTCTTCTATATTATAGTGATCGGTTTTTATATTCTTTTTGACAAAGTTGCATTTAATTACCGTCCTGTAATGCTTGAGAACGAGCTGGAGGCATCTTATCCGTCTTCCCACACCATGCTTGCTTTCTGCGTGGTCGTAAGCGGACTGATGCTGGTAAAGAAATACATCACCAACAAGACAATGCTTACTGCAGTGAGATGTTTCCTTATAGTAATACTCGCAGCAACAGTGATCTTCAGACTGTTTTCCGGAGTGCACTGGTTTACGGATATTATCGGCGGAATCATCCTTTCACTGGCCCTTTGTTCATTCTTTTACGATGCAAATAAAAAAACTGCTTGACGATTGCATTTCTTTATGCTACATTATCATAGCAAAGAGCAACGACTCTTTTTTTTGTGCATTCATTTAATGCGCCGCGCCGAAGGCGTGGTGCCAAGAGTTATGTAAATCAGCAAATCATAACGCGGAGGTAGATTTATGCGTACAAAGATTACATTGGCATGCACCGAGTGCAAGCAGCGTAACTACAACACAACCAAGGAAAAGAAGAACCATCCCGATCGTATGGAGACCAAGAAATACTGCAGATTCTGCAAGCGTCACACCTTACACAAGGAAACCAAGTAATTCTTAAACCGGTTTTAAAGGAGTTTATCATGGCAAATACCGAGAACAAAGAATCAAAGCCCCATTTCTTTAAGACGGTCGGTGTTGAATTCAAGAAGATCATCTGGCCTTCAAGGGAATCTGTACTCAGACAGTCAGTTGCCGTTACTGCGGTTGCTCTCGTAGTCGGAGTTATGGTCGCTTTGTTCGATTTTCTTATTCAGTACGGTGTAAATTTCATTACTCAGTAAAGAAAGGGCGTTTCGATGGCAGAAGCAAACTGGTATGTAGCTCATACATATTCGGGTTACGAAAATAAAGTCAAGGACAGCCTCGAAAAGACTATAGTGAATCGTCACCTTGAGGAGGAGATCCTTGAAGTTAGAGTTCCCGTTCAGGACGTTGTCGAACTGAACAAGGACGGAGTGCCCAAGACCAAGCAAAAGAAAATGTTCCCCGGCTATGTGCTCGTTAAGATGGTAATGAACGACGACACCTGGTACGTGGTTCGAAACACCAGAGGCGTTACCGGATTTGTAGGTCCCGGAAGCAAGCCTGTTCCTCTTACGGAAACAGAGATGAAGTCTCTTGGTATTCGCACCGAGAACATTTCCGTCGACTTCAAGGAAGGCGATACCGTTACGGTCGTTACGGGCGTATGGAAGAACACTGTTGGTGTTGTTAACCGTATGGATTACGGCAAGCAGACGGCAACCATCAATGTAGAGCTTTTCGGCAGAGAGACACCTGTCGAGATCAGCTTCGCGGAAATCCGCGCTATGGATTGATCAGATATTTCAGGTCATTGGCCTTGAGATATATGTCCGATGATTCGGACGAACCTATTGAAGTGGGAGCGTCTCCGGATTCCCCGGAACACAGACGCGCCTAACCACATATTTATCAGGAGGTGCCATTATGGCAAAGAAAGTAGAAGGATACATCAAGTTACAGATTCCTGCCGGCAAAGCTACACCTGCTCCCCCGGTTGGACCTGCTCTTGGTCAGCACGGTGTTAACATCGTGGAATTCACCAAGCAGTTTAACGCTAAGACAGCTGATATGGGCGACACCATCGTTCCCGTAATCATCACTGTTTACAGCGACAGAAGCTTCAGCTTCATCACCAAGACTCCCCCGGCAGCAGTTCTTCTTAAGAAGGCTTGCAACATTAAGTCCGGTTCAGGCGTTCCCAACAAGACTAAGGTTGCTTCCATTTCCAAGGACAAGCTTAAAGAGATCGCCGAGATCAAGATGAAAGATCTGAATGCAGCATCTATCGAAGCAGCAATGAGTATGATCGCTGGTACCGCACGTTCCATGGGTATCACCGTTCAGGATTAATACAGGCTTAGGAGGATATAAAGATGAAACATGGTAAGAAATATGTTGAAGCAGCTAAGCTTGTAGATCGTTCTCAGTATTACGAGGCTAACGAAGCAATCGCTCTCGTTAAGAAGACAGCTACTGCTAAATTCGATGAAACAATAGAGTTACACTTAAAAACAGGTTGTGACGGACGTCATGCTGAACAGCAGATCCGTGGCGCCGTAGTTCTTCCCAACGGAACCGGTAAGACCGTTAAGGTTCTCGTATTCGCTAAGGGACCCAAGCTTGACGAAGCTCAGGCAGCAGGTGCTGATTACGTAGGCGGTGAAGAACTTATTCCCAAGATCCAGAACGATGGATGGCTTGATTTCGACGTTGTAGTTGCAACTCCCGACATGATGGGTGTTGTAGGACGTCTCGGTAAAGTTCTTGGACCTAAGGGTCTCATGTCCAACCCCAAGGCTGGTACCGTTACTATGGATGTTACCAAGGCTGTTAATGATATCAAAGCCGGTAAGATCGAGTATCGTCTTGACAAGTCCAACATCATTCATGTTCCCGTAGGACGCGCTTCCTTCACTGAGGAACAGCTCCAGGAGAACTTCAACGCTCTTATGGATGCAATCCTTAAGGCTAAGCCCGCTGTATTAAAGGGTCAGTACATCAAGTCCGCTACCCTTGCTTCCACAATGGGCCCCGGCGTACGCATGAGCGTTGCTAAGTATTGATTTCATCTTTGATGAAGTCAGGCCGAGCGCCGTATGTCACCGCTTTAGCGGGGACAGGCAGAGCACCGTATGTCACCGCTTTAGCGGGGACAGGCAGAGCGCCGTTGGAGCGGGTACGGCATGTAAATCATTTAGGTGTTGACATGCGTTAAGGCGTGTGTTAATGTATATAAGCCGAAGACAGCAGGTGCCGGGTTACCGGCGTAAGCTAAAGCGCCTGCCGAGGACAGAGAGTATTGTTACATACTTCCCCTCTGCTTTGGCAGAGGGGATTTTTTATACAACTTTCCTGTCTGTGTATTCGCACAAATTTAATAAGGAGGAAAGAAAATGGCTAAGGTTGAGTTAAAAGCTCCCATAGTTGCGGAAATCAGCGAGAACATCAAAGACGCAGAGTCAATCGTAGTTGTAGACTACAGAGGTCTTACCGTTGAGCAGGACACCAGACTCCGTAAAGCTCTCCGTGAAGAAGGCGTTACCTACAAGGTATACAAGAACACCTTCATCAATTTCGCAATCAAGGGTACAGATTTT
>JAILHY010000038.1 GCA_024695575.1 Lachnospiraceae bacterium | reverse complement strand
GAGTCATGCGCGTATGAATATTATTCAAATGGTAAGATAAAAAAACTTACGTATGAGAGAACTCCGGGTATAATTGATCGTTATGTAATTTGGGAATATGATGCAAGCGGAAGAGATTATAAGCATACTAAGTACAAGTCTGATGACAGTATAAAAGAGGTGTTAGTCAGGGAATATAATTCAAACGGTAATGTTGTGAAAGAAACAACTACAGATGCATCAAGTGGAGAATATACAGTTGAAGAATTTGATGCCAATGGAAGAACCATAAGTACAAAGAAGTATGATTCATTGGGTAATCTGATTCCTTAAGTAGCTGTTTTCTTTTCCGGGCCCCGCAATTAGCGGGGCCTTTCTTTGTCTATTGATCTCAAATCTGTTATAATGATTCTGAAGTGCATAAACATGAGGGGGGATTACATGAAAGAGATCAAAAGCGAAGCAAAACTCACATTTATGGAGGCTACCAGTATCATCGTAGGTCACGGTGTGGGTTCCGGAATCCTGTCTGTACCGTTTCTTGCAAGTCGCAATTCCTGGCGTGAGATAATCTGGGTTATAGCTCTTTGTTACTGCATCAATCTCATCATGCATCTGATGATAGCGGAATTATCCTACAACAATAACGGAGCTCAGTTTATTAAATGTATTGAGGCAGAGCTGTTTACGGGAAAGGTTAAAAAGATCGTAACCTGGGCCGCTTTCGGTTTCCTCGGCTTGTCCGTAATATCCAATGTGGTTGGATTTATAACGGGCGGCGGAGCAGTACTGACTGCCTGGTTCGGATTACCTTCCTGGGCGACCATGCTTATTTATTACGCTGTTACTGCTCTTGTTGTTCTTTTTGGTATGAAGCTTGTGGGAATATGCGAAAAGATCTCGGTATTTGCCATGGTCATTGTCATGGCGGTGCTTTTTGTCGCTACTCTTATTAATGAACACACCGGTTTCGTAAATACATTTATTGCAGGTTCCAACATAGTTGCTCTTTACAGCATGGTTGCTTTTTCTTTGTCGGCGGTAATGAGTGTGCCTCAGGTAGTAAAGGGGCTGGAAGGAGATCATAAGCGAGTAAGATCCTCCATAGCTCTTGGAACAGGCATCAATGTGGGACTTATCCTGGTTATCACCTTTATGACACTCTTTGCCTGTGGAAACGGAGTGACGGGGAACGGAGCTCTTGTCGATCTTTCGGCCAAGCTTGGAGGCTGGGTAGGAGTGGTAGGCTTTATATTCTCACTTCTTGCTCTTTCCACATCCTTCTGGGCAAACATCCTTAACCTTCGTGACATCATCAATGAGCAGACCGGATGGGGCACAAAGGAAAGCTATCTCATTTCATCACTTCCCTGCCTGGTCATCGCATTATTTGGATTTTCAAACTTTGTGGGTTTTACCCGTATCGCAAGTGTAATCCAGGTACTTACCGGCATCGGCATCATATGTGCATATCATAACTCCCGGAAAAAGAATCCGGATTCGGTGATCTGCGGTGTATTCGGAAAATTGCCGTTTCAGATAATCGTATGCGTAAGTTCCGTTCTTGCCACTGTAGGCGCGTTGGCCAAAGTGATGTAAACTATTGAAAACCTTAATTCCAATTCTTAATTTCTAACCCGTTCTCCCGGAAGCAGGAGGGCGGGTTTTTCTGCTTTATGGAAACCAAAATTCAATCAATAGTTTCCTTGCATTTTCAAAAGAAAGTGATAATATATTTAATGTGGTATGACCCATACCACATTAAAACGGAGACTTAATATATAGCACGAGAATAATACTAGGATTTTCATGCGAGACAAAGAAAAAGACGCTGCCATGATGGCAGAAAAGCGAAGAAACATGCTGGAAATTGCTTACAGTATGTTTTCTGAAAAGAGCATAGATGCAGTTTCCATGGCGGATATAGCAAGGGACAGCGGTTACGGTAACACCACGCTGCATCGGTATTTTAAGACAAAGACCGATCTTGTGGTTGCGGTTGCCACATGGAAATGGGAAGCATACACGTGGGAGCAGCTTGCTAAACGTGATGCAGAATCGTGGGATGATATGAAGGCGTCAGAACAGTTTGTTTACTTCCTTGACGTTTTCATTGACCTTTATGACAATCATCCTGACATGTTGAGATTCAACCAGTTTTTCAACATTTACATCCGGTCAATGAACGTTTCGTCTAGTCTGCTTGATCCATACCAAAGTATGATTACTCTTGTCTACAGGCGTTTTTCCAAGATGTACGATAAGGCAAAGATTGACGGGTCTCTTCGAACGGATGAAAGCATTCAGCATATGTTTTCAGTCACCCTTCACCTGATGCTTGCTGCGGTAACGCGTTTTGCCGTCGGCCTTGTGTATCAGCCGGAAGGAGGAGCAAAACCGGATGAGGAACTCTATCTTTTACGTGACATGCTGATCAAACAATACACCACCAATTAACTTCGGGGGGAAGTAAAATGGGATATACGGTTGACGGTCTTCAAAGAGAAATCGATGTTAAGAAGTTCCTTGAAGATTCCAAGGAATTGGAAGAGC
Source organism: Lachnospiraceae bacterium (assembly GCA_024695575.1). Lineage (GTDB taxonomy): Bacteria > Bacillota > Clostridia > Lachnospirales > Lachnospiraceae > UBA1258. Next base: position 39,826 of record JAILHY010000038.1, on the reverse strand, counting down.
AGAAGCAAAAAGAAACTTTCCTCGGCCCCAGCAGCCTTTACAGAGGCACACAAGACGCTGAGGTTCAGTTTAATGAGCGGTTCAGGGAGGATTCTGCAAAGCTTGGCAAAAAGAAAACCTGGAAGCCTTCCGACACTCAGAAAGAAAAAAACGAGAAGATCGATAAGGCAATGGGCAAGACCAAGCTTGCAACAGCTTATACCCTTGACCTTCAGGATACTCTTATCGCCCGTGAAAAATCCAAGCACGTGTCGAAGGGCTTAAATGATGATCCTCATGCCAAGATCGAGCAGAAAATGACCCTTCTTTTTTCAGTCAAGTTTGAAAAAAGGATGCTCACCACTTCAAATATCAAGGCTAATCTCGGCGAATATCTTTCTATCATCGAAACCTATGAGGAACTTAAGAAGATAGAAGAGCAGGGCCTTTTAGAGGACAGAAAATTAAATCTTACAAACCGTCTTGCAGTTTTGCACGAGCCTATGAGCGTGCTTACCAGGCGTGTTGAGTCGTTCCTTGAAAAGAATAGGGTAAAGCGTGACGGATCCATCATGCAGGATACCGAGAAGGCAAGGGAATTTGTCTACACCAAAGACGAAGAGCGAAGACTTCTTGGATACAGGACCATGGATGTTGATACCTCCAAGAACTTTGATCCCGCAGCTTTAACGGAAAAGTCCAAGGATATTAACAAAGAAGCCCTTATGAAGATCCTTACCGAGGATTATGAAAAGGCAGAGGGCACGATCTCGGACGAAGAAATTGCTTTGCGTGCCGAGCTTGAGACCAAGGATTACGAGGATATCCAGGATGTTTATTCCGATATGTCCAAATGGGATTCAATGGACAGGATCCAGAATATCACGCTTCTTCGTGACCATCTTAAAAGCTGTGAAAGCAGACTTGAGAAGGCTCGCAGATTTGAGATCGATCCGGGGGTTCAGGACTGTATAGCCGAACTTCGAAGAGACATAATCGAGACCAAAGCCTGCCTTGTACTTGCTGAGGCCGAGGCTGCCTTTGTTCTTGCTACTGAAGAGGAGGAAAAACAACAGCGCATTGCCCGTGTAAAAGAAGCAGAAGCCGATTATAAGCAGGTAATGCTCAGGACATTTAAGTCAAGTCTTCCTTTGACTACTCCTGTGGGTGCTCTCAAGCTTGAAGCAAAGGTTACAAGAGAAGAAGCCATCAACAGCGTGTCTGACACCAAGAACTACGAAATGAAGAGGAGACTTCGGGATGCAGCCAATGTTATTCCTTCGGGCGCTCGCTATAAGAGCTACGCTGCTATCAAATCCCTGCTTACAGAGTACGCAAACTGTACACACTATACTGTCAGTCAGGAGCAGGAATCAAGGCTTCTAAAGGAGATACTTGCGTTAAGGGCAACCTTTGACAAGGCGGATCCGGTACTTATTGAAGTTAACATCATTTTAAACGAACTAACCAAAGTCGGAACATCGATCCCCGAATGGAGCAAGATCCCGAAGGATTTAAGGGTTGATGCCATAGGACCTTTGCCGGAAGGAAAACAGGTCAAGGATCTTACGGACGAAGAGCTTGCAAGAGTCGATCACATACCGGAGGAAACCAAGGCCGGAAAGCAAAAAGGAAGCTACAGAAACGCAGCTATCAATACTGCAAGGACCTGGGTAAACCTTGGCGCTGACACTCCGCTTTTTGCACATGAGCCCACCATCAACGATCTCAGGCAAGGTAAGGTTTCCAACTGCTACATGCTTGCAAGTACCACAGGCCTTATCAATTATGATCCTCAGATCATAAAGGACTGTTTAAAGGATAACGGCGACGGTACCGTTACGGTAAGACTCTACAAGCCTTCCGAAAGGCGTGACGGACTTCCGGTTCCCATGTTTGTGCGTATTCCCAAGCGTATACCCAAGCTTATTACGGGAGGAGATATCCTTTCTTCGGGTGCTGTATGGATGCAGCTTATAGAGCGTGCTGCAGCTCAGGTCGGAATGTTCAGACAGGGGCGTCACGGGTATCAGTCTCTCTGGTACGGTACGGGAGATGAGTGGCTTGCCATGCTTACAGGCACCACAAGACAGAAAGTTTTTGAGAACGGCGAAGGCGTAAGCGCGGATTTTGTGGTTAGAAACGACACCCGTACCGCAGATCAGATTAAAAAAGACGAGGCAGATAAGCTCTTTGACATGATGACAAGAGCCCAGTCCGAGAAGAAAATATATCACGCCGGCACCAAGAGCAAAGCCGGCCCCGGCATGAACGACGGACATGCATATACGGTACTTGGTACCAAGACGATCGGCGATAAGAGATACGTAGTCCTTCGAAATCCTTACGCCAACATGTCCAGAGTTGAAACGGAAGACGGCAAGATTGAAAAGAGTACATACTTTACATCATCCGTTGCTGATTTGACCTGCGGACAGTTTGCAATGCCCCTTGAAGAATTTATCGCCACCATGGAAACGGTCAACGTCACCGACATGAAGCTTGCATTTAGGCAGGAGCAGGGTGGTGATCTTCAAAAAATCGCAGATCTTGAAACCGCTCAGATCAAGAAGGCTGAAAACGCCCGCAGGGAAAGAGCGGCGAGGGCTGCAAGAGAGAAGGCAGAACAGGAAGCTCAGAAAAAAGCTCAGAAGAAAGCAAAAAAGAGCAAAAAACCCGCTTCCAAGAAAGCAGAGAAGCCTGTTGTGCTTGAACCCGATGAGTCGGGAATCCTTGATGAAGACCAGTTTATGGCAGAACTTGAAAAAGATAAGGGTAAGCCTGTAACAGGAGGCCGGCCCGGCAAGGATGAAAAGAAAGAAAAGAAAGATGAAGCTCCGCCTAAGGACGACCTTAACGGATTTGAGATCATCGATGAATTTGAAGACTGAAGAAAGGAGGTTTTGGATCAATGAGACGTGAAATAATCAACAAAGATAATGTTCAGCTGTATATAGACATGATTCCCTCTGATCTTGAAGACCTTCTTTTTCAGAAGAATGTACATGCATTTGGTGCGGTATTTGCGGAGACTCCCGTAGGAGCGGTGATATGGGCGGATACCGAAGGGGATACTTATGGCAGGCTGTTAAGTCTCTTTGTTGTTCCCGAGGCCCGTCGTCTTGGGGTGGGAACTTACCTTTTGGAAACCGTTGCATCGGATATGGTGGATGCGGGCAAAGAAGGAATAGCCTTTAAGTACAACGAGAGCGGAGACCGGAGATTCCTGACACTTTTCTTTAACATAGTGGGATTCGAAACGGATACTTCGGATGTTCCCGTGGGTCGTGTGACCTTCGGAGATGCAGCCAGGGCGCTTAAGGACCTTCCGGGGATCGAGACGGAAGCGGGAATTCCCGTCAGTCATCTGGCAGGTAAAGAAAAAGCCGTGCTTCATAACTGGATAAGCAGGATGAGTCCGGAAAACGCTTCGATCTACATGAGAACCAAGCCTGACAGCTTTGCGGTGATCGATGACGGAGAGGTAAAGGGAGCCCTTCTTTTCCGCAAAGAGGACGAAGAAACCATCAGCCTTGATTATGCATATTCGTCCAACCCGAGGTCACTTATCGGCATGCTTTCACTTGCTTTAAAGACCATTGCGCCGGAGTGTACCAAAGATACCAGACTGGAGATGCTTCTTGCTACGGATGCCGGCCGGGGATTATACGAAAAACTCTTTGGCCCGACAGAGTATTTTATGAGAATAGCGGAGTGTCGCCAGAATTTTCAGAGTTATTAGAACTTTTTGTTAATTTTGCGTTAATTTGTATAAAATTCTTGTAAAGAATCGGAAATAATAATAAAATATTGAATGGGTTATTTTACCCTGTGAGAGGGGAATTTACATTCATATAAGGAGCATGCGATGAACAATCAGTTGTATCCATTCGAGAGGAACCGTTATTACCCGGGAAAGATGCTGACAACGGCAGATTTCCAGGCAGAGCAGGACTACTATATCAACAAAAGCCGCTTTATGAACAGCCTCATGTACGGCGCTGGAATCGTATGCGGACTTAGCGTTGTAAGCCTTGATGATCTGTCGATTCTTATTGAGAGCGGTGTTGCAATAGACGGCACCGGCCGAGAGATCGTTGTTGATTCTTCGGTGGTTCGTAAGCTTTCGGCAATTGAAGGCTTTGCGGATCTTAAGAGCAGTAACGCAACACTTTGCGTACGCTTTAAGGAAGAGCCCGTGCACACCGTATATTCCGTAAGCCATAAGGATACGGACAAGGATTACGAGTACAACAGGATCAGTGAGGGCTACGAATTCTTCCTTACCGAAAAGAAGGCAAAGGTTAAGGATTACGAGCTTCAGACAGAATTTCTTTTGCGTGAGACTCTTGTCAAGAGCGAGAACTATCTTGCGGAGATCATCATTCCCGCCATCGTCAGCAAGGACCGTAATGTCCGCATAGTTCTTTCGGTAAAGAAGCTTTCCGAGGAAGCGGTTCGTTTCTCAGGAAAGGGCGTCCTTGAGATTCCCGTGTTAACTACTCCCGAAGGCAGTCACGAACTTGAGGTTGGGGTTGATGATCTTAACCTTCAGAAGGATGAAATATGGCGCCGTGATTACTGGGTTAAGGTTGAGGATGTTCCCGCTGATGAGACCAATGTCATCCTTAAGAGCGCTTCCATGAGTGCTTTTGAAAATGATACGGCTGTTACCGCGGTACAGAGTTTTTCACAGAAGATAAGACTTACCAAGGATTCACCTCTTGAACTTGTCAACGACGAGATCGGCCGTATGAATCTTGAGATGCGCAGCATGGGCGGCGAAAAGAACATGATCCGTCTTGCCGACATCAAGATCACCAAGACCGATAACAGTTACATCATAGACAGCATTTCAGAAAGCGGAAGCCGAAAGCATATCGCAGCACCTTCCCAGGAACTTCTTCGCAGTCATTATATAGAGTATTTTGACAAGAGCGTTGATCTTTCTCCCATGGCCGCAGGCGTGGTAAACGCAGGATCCGACAGAAAGGTTTCTCCTTCTTCTTCCGCAGGTCCCGAGATGGCAACAGGCGTTCTCGAAATTCCCATGGGACGCGGTGTTAAACCGGGCGACATAAGATTTTCGGGCGAGATCGCACACGGGCTCGGCAAAGGAAACGTATACGTAGAGATAGGTTACGAGCATATCTCTGACGACAGAAGCTTAGGCGGCAATGCCAAGAGTACCATTTACGGGGATCCTTCACTGTTCTCAAGCAAAGGCCGCGATCTTGCAAAAGTCGAGACCGCAGTCAGGGTGCTCAATGATAAAGGAACCTTCGTAGTCGCTGCCAAGGTTAACGGCAATATCGATCATCTTGTTCTTTCCTTCAGATGGGTTGCAATAAGATTCCCTTCGGGCAATGAACTTGAGCTCATCGAAGACTACTACGATAAGAGCATTTCTGCTGAGACACCTACCGTTACAATGGGTACCAAGGAAAGTCACTTCTTTGGTGTCAGATTCAACAATATGGAAACCTGCAGCATAACCTATGAGCTTACTTCTCCCGGAAGCGGCGAGATCAGTGCGGACGGTATTTATACCGCGCCCGCCAAGGAAGGCGTATACGAGATCCATATTTACTGCACGGATATGCCGGTTATCTGTACATATGCATATGCAATAGTCAAACATCGTACCGAATCTGGCGGCAAAGGCGATGATAAGCCTACAGTCCTTGACAATGGGAGCAACTTACAATGATCTATGAATCTTCAAAGCTTAAGCTTGAGGAGGTCGGAGTAGTTCATCTGTCACCCGTAGGCAGGTGCCTGATCTGCAGGGATCTGAACGTAGACGGCAATGTTCTTTATACCGTATTCTGCATCTCGGATCACGAAGTGGTTAGGACGCTCATATCGCTGTTTGAAAAGCAGGGAACGGCCGATACGGTACTGGTTGACAGTTTTGTATCCGAGAATGATCACATTTTTGTTTTTCCTTATCGCAAGGAGAGACGCCTTGACGAATTCTACATGGGCGATTCGCTGACCCTTGAACGATGCGAGGATATCTGCATCAACGTGATCCTTTCCTGCATGACATCCGGACTTCCGTGGGCGGTCCTTTCACTTGTTCTTGAACAGGGACTCTTAAATCTAAACAAAGATGATTCGGTCTATTTAAGCTACGGAGTGAAGTTAGACAGGCTGAATCCTGAGACCAAAGAAAAGGATTGCGTTGTCCTTTGTGCGGCGATCCTTATGGAGATCCTGGAGAGCAAGGCAAGCCTTAAGGCTGACAGTTACCTTCTTTTGCAAAAGAAAATCAATAGCCGCAGCTACTCGAAGTTCACCGAACTGTATCGAGATATCAGGATAGCTGCGACACCGGGACGCAAGCCCGGTCTTCTATCACAGATCAGATTCTGGTTTGAGATAAATAAAGACAGACTGTTCGGATTCCTGTTCTGGATCAGTCTTATACTTGCGATAGTGGCACTGGCTATGTTGGTCAGCAGTGCAGTGTTCGGAGATGTACCGTGGCTTCGGTTCTTTATAAATAATTTTAAGCGGATTGGGACGGAGTCCCTTCTGCAATAAATCAGAGGTATCCGATGTTTAAACGATCGGCAGTTATTATCAGCTTATTGGTTTTACTGATTTCGGCCTGCCTCTTCCCTTTTGTGATCGAAAAGGGAACGAGCGCACCGTCTTATAACACCTTCGGGACTGGCGTCACCGCAGGTGATGGTTACTATTACCTTGATTCCGGCAACGGAGGGATCAGGCTGTTTTTGCTTGACGCTAACGGTACGGTGAGTTCGATTTTTGCCGACGCCAATGTTTCTGCTTCCGACATCTGCATCTGTGACGGCAAAGTTTACGTCCTTTTAAACGAAACCCAGAGACGCGATGAAACCGGTGTTATCAGATCTTACAGGCTTAAGTCCTTTACTACGGAACTGGAACCACTTGATTATACGGTTCCATTTGAAATCCACGCCGGCGAGAAAGCAACAGACCTTTCCGTAGTCGGCGGGAGAGTGGTGATAACGGCGGTTTCGGTAGACGCAAGTTTCGCCGAGGTCTATTCCATATCACTTGAAGAACTTGAACAGCTTTACAAGGATTCTCACAGTGAGGATTCCGAAGAGGAAGTCGAGGAACCGGTTGTGGTTGCCGACAGTGTATTTCTTGAACAGGCAGGCACCAATCGCTTTATAGCGGAAGCAGCATTCAGGGACGGAAAACTTCTTTTACGTACCGATGCGGACGAAGCCGAAGGGGTTTTTGCGGAGGACAAGGAATTAAGATCAGTCCTTGCAAATATCAGGCTTACTTTTTCACAGAAGGTTACGCTTTCCAGTAAAATAGCTATTTATTGGACTGCGGGAACATTTATCCTTCTTATCATCACGATAATGCTCATAATCCTGTTCAGGGGCCATACCAAGATGTTTTATTCCGGCGTGGCATTGGAAGTAGTATTGCTGGGGATAATGATCGTTATCTTTCTTGCTTACAGGCAGGATCAGACTCGTTACATTGCAAGTGCAAGGGAGCAGTATTCGGTGAATTCCTTAAGGGTGCTTGCGGGCGAAGTCGAAAATATTACCTTTACAAAGGAAGGGCCTGAATGGTATGCAAGTGCGGATTACCGCAAGCTCCAGCGCAGTATCAACAGATTTGTAAGCCGTGAATACGACTCGAGCGTAATCTATGATACATTTGCGGTCAATACAGTTAACTGCAAGATCATATGCAGCGCAGACGGCCGCAATAACATATATGCTTCCGATGTATATGGCGATTCGAAAATCTGGGAGGTGATGGGTTACAAGAATCCTACCGATGCGTACGCATTGGATGTTCCGGGTCATTCATTTGAAGCAGTGGCGATATCCATGTCGGATGTTTCGCCCTACAGACTGGTTGCTGTATTTGATGTTGGTACCGCAGGCTCCGATAAATCCGGCATCTACCGCATGATCAGGGATCTCATAATACTGTTTACCATAGCCAGTGCGGTTACGATCTTTGTAATGTGGCTTACTTCCAGAGATCTCAGATCCTTTGACAGAGCACTGGGCGAGGTTGCCATAAACGGAAAGTCACCGTATCTTAAACCCACTAATCCCGTGGGAACTGATTTTACGGATATGTGGAACAGTCTCCGTGAGATAGAGAAGAAGATCGAAAAGATCAATTATTCAAGCTACAAGCGTTATGAAGCTTATTACAGATTTGCCCCCAAGAATATAGAAAAGATCCTTGGCAGGGACTCCATAATGGACGTGGAAAGCGGCGACAGAGCTTCACTTTTCGGAACCCTTTCCATAATTACAAACGATGCATATACCGGAATCGAGGATCGTGTAAGTCATTTGAACGGACTTTTGGATTTCTTTAAGACTCACTCCGAAGAAGAAGGAGTTCTGGTTTCCGAGCGTGAAGGGCTTGCTTCACTGGATGTGCTCTTTACCGATGAAGTGACTACGACAGAAGAATTTGCCATCGATTATATAAGAGACTGTCGTGAAAGCCGTGGCGAATACAAAGCACCTTCGATCCTTCTTCATCGTGACAGCTTCATCTACGGCGTAACCGGTAACGAAGATCAGAGTAAAGCATTTCTTCTTTCAAGAGGACTTTCACAGCTCCACAGATTGTCCGAATGGATCGAGAAAATGAATATTTCGATCGTTGTGACGGAAGACATCAAGGAACGTGAGATCGGACGTTATGATTATCGATATATAGGTTTTATTGAAATGGATGATTCCGGACGGGAAGTTAAGCTGTACGAACTTCTTGACGGATGTCCCAAGAAAGAGCGCGAGATTAAGCTTATTTCCAGGAACAAGTTCGAAGAAGCAATCAAGCTTTTCTATCAAAGCGATTATTACATGGCACGTAATTCGTTCTCGGAGCTTTTAAAGGTTAATCCTTCGGATGAACTTATCCGCTGGTATTTGTTTGAAAGCGAGAGGCTCTTAGATACTCCGCCTAAGATCGGCGAGAAACCCGGTGCTATACACACCGACCGATAATACCGAAAGGAGCGATTGGTTTTGAACGGAGGTAATCTGTTAACTGTCCTGCTGTCTTCGATCAAATCGAAGTTCACAAGCATCGTAGCGAAGATCAAGCTCTGGACCAGCTGGAATTACATAAAGTCGCAGGTTATCATCCGCATCAGGCAGTTCTTTATCAAGCTCCTTGATGTCCGGCCCAAGAGTCAGAAAGACTATTACGGGATATTCGGGTGGCTTGTCAGCAAGAGACTCGCCTATGCAGCGGTGATCATCCTCGGCGTGCTGAGCATATGGTATATCTTTTCCGTTCGAAGCGCGTTTGTGGGTTTTGGTGCCAAAGACAATATCAGAACGTACAAATACAATTCGGTACAGCTTCGTATGGCCAAGGACAAGGTACGTATCCTTGGAAAGAGCGGATATCTTGCATATGAAGGCAATGTTTCGAAGGGGTATGTAAACGGCGAGGGTACATTGTTTGCGCCTGCAGGTTATACCGTTTACCGCGGCAACTTCGAAAAGAACAAGTTTGAAGGAACGGGACAGGCCTTTTACCCAAGCGGAGTTCTTACCTACGAAGGTACTTTTCATGATAATCTCTACGATGGTGAAGGAAAGCTTTATCGGGAGAACGGAAGCCTTTACTATGACGGGGGCTTCACCAGGGGTCTAAAGAACGGAGACGGCAAGCTTTGTGCGGAGAACGGCAAAGTGATCTTCACAGGACTGTTCTCGAACGACGAACTGGTGTATTCGGCATTTGTCGGCAAGACAGCCGAAGAGGCAGGCCAGATGTATACCGGCCCACGCCGCATTTGGAACCATGACGACGAATACTGCGTATATATGAAAGATATTAACGCGATTTACTATGGAGATCCTGATCCTGACAGTCTTGAAAGCGATGTTATCGTTAACGGCATATATGTGATCGCGGATGCTCTTAATATCGGGCAGGTAAAGGTTAACACCATTTCTGCAGTGAAAGATATTTTCGGAGCCCCTTTGTATGAAGGAAATTCCGATGCGATTCTTTCGGAAGCAGTCATCATCAACCTGATGAATGAAACGCGCCCTGTATTTGCGGGCCCGGTTTCCATGAAGGAAGCAACCCCTTTCACGGATCTTACGCAGATCGCTTCATATGACGAAGATTATGTTATTTATCTTACATCCTTTAAGTGCGGAGATCTTATTTACACATTCTATTCGGAAGACAGAAACGACAGATTCCTGTTTTACAGCATAAAAGGTATTGAGGAGGAAGGCTGATGACAAAGGCCCGTCTTATCCTTAAAAGAATAGCGGGTATTTTGCTTACTGTTATGATTGCGACAGGTTTCTTTTTCGACTCGGGCAATCTTGTAACAGCCGATGCAGCCGGAGCAGACAATTACCTTCCCGATACAAGCAAGGCAGGTCTATCGTCTCTTACAATGAAGACGGCCAAAGCCCTTGCAGTGGAAGAAAGTACTGCATATCTAACCATCGAGCTGCAGATAGCTACCAAGAAAGCAGAGTTAGACAGCGCTCGTAAGAAGATCAAACTTAAACAGAAGAATATGTCCACACTTCGCTGGTCACCTCTTTTAAACTTCCAGTTCCCAACCAAGCCAAGCGAAGCCGAGGCATACGAATTTCAGTATAAGCCCATCTCCATTCAGTACGAGATCGATACACTTAGGCACAAACTTAACGACACGGTACTTGGCATCAACGAAGAGATCAACAACCTTTATGTTGAGATAGTTTTTCTGGAAAAGAAGATAGCTTTTGAAGAGACAAGACTTGCTTCCTATCAGGATGCCCTTACCAAGAACAAAGCAAGACTTCTTTACAATCAGGCAACACAGGCTGATATCGATTCGATGGAAAGCAAGATCGAAGCTGCAGAGAATACCATAGCGGCAGACAGACGTAATCTCAATTCGACCCTTGAAAAGTTTTCAAAGAAGATAAACAAAGACGTATCCACCAAGACGTCCTTTGAAAAGCCTTTTATAGAGGCTGCGGTTCCCAGAACGATACTGGATGCCCTCATCAAATATACTCTTGATAATGACCAGCAGTATTACGAAGCCTGTCTTAATGAGACTGCTTCAAGGGTATCGCTTCAGACAAACTACAACCTGATGGCCAATCAGTTTGGCGGTGATATCAACATGATCTCGGGTTACGTTACTCAGGCTCTTGCCGGTACCGAGATAAAGGGAAGCCTTCAGAGAGCTTTCAATACCGACTACGAAAATTTCCTCAAGAAGATAGACAGCTACTGGGAAGGCAAAAAAAGGATCATCTTTATCAAAGTTCCCAAGCTTTGGTTTAAGGGTGGCAAAGACGGTGTAAGATACGTCGAGGATGAACCTAAGGTCCTCTACGAAGCTACTCTTGATTACAGTGAAAAGCATTCCATAAGGCTGCAGACGGAAGAAGAACTTATTCAGCAGGTCAAAGATACCTTTGAAAATTACGTTTCCATCAGAAACTCGTATCTTACGGCCATGAACGATATCGAGAGGGCAGATGCCCAGCTTAAGATCGATAAAGTCCTCAACATGGTGGGTCTTGTATCCTTTGAAGAATACGATTCCGAAGTATCCGATTACGAGTCCCTTCAGAACGACTTCCTTGATACACTTAAGCTTTATTCCGAGACACTTTACTCCTTTGACAGACTTACCTGCGGTGCCATCAGCAAATATTTTGCAGGCACGGATCCCAGCCTTTCTGCGGGAGAAGGCGGCACCAGTCATGTGGAAAAAGAAACCGAAGAAGGCGCCATGTACTTTATCAAGCACATAGTCCAGCAGGAGGCCTTCGAGATCAACATCTATATACCTGATTATATGGGCATAGAGGTCACGGATTTCGAACTTTGGTGCGATAACGAACAGATAGGTGAAAGGACTTCGGCAGACAAGTATCTGAAGCATGTATGTCTGTCAAAGACCGTAGCAAATGACTGTTTCATAAGACTATATAACGGAGATGAATTTATTGATGATGTGACCATAGATCCTTCCGTTGTCGAAGGACCGTTACCTATAGTATCGGGTCGAAGCATCGTTAAGACTTCGGAGGATGACCTTGGTGAGTATTCAACCGAATCCAATGAAGCAATGGGATCCACCAAGATCACCGTTAATATTACCGAAGATGAAGAAGTCAAGTTTTACAGAGTGGAATACGGCGAAGGCATAGTCATATCCGGTGATCCCGATGAAGGCGATGATCTTATCGAAAACGGACAGAGTTTCGTACATCTTGCCCTGGTGGAAGAAGGACTTGATGATCTTATCATCCGTGTTTATGACGAAGAAAAAACAGAGCTTTATGCCTGCAGATTTGATACAGCGACCAGAAAGGTCAGGAAATTGGAAGATTAACCTATGAAAAGAAACCCCGGATTCTTTTACAAGTTCATACTGATACCGGTTCTCGTTCTTTCCCTGCTGCTGCCCATGTTTATTGTGGAATACAAAGCCTATGCCGCATTTGATCCGAGTCAGGCTATTACTTTTGCTGAGTACTCAAGGGGTCACAGGATAGAGAACAGGGTTCTGTTCATCGGTACTTATCTTATCAACTTAAACGGTTTAAATGACAGTATCTACGATCAGGCAATGGAAAGTGCAAGTGATTCGGGCCAGGATACGGTTTTCTACAAGTCAGAGCTTGCGGGCGGAAGCTGGTTTTCACTTTCCGATTCCGGCAATCTTGCGGATATCTCGACTTCAGGTACTCCCGTAGATGAAGCGGATCTTGCTGATCTCTATGTACAGTATTACGTAGATTCAAAGGGTAAGCTGGTAGATGTCAGGAACGGAGCGGAAAAGAATCCCTTTAACCTGGTGGATCCTTATGATCTTCGAAATCTTCCCGAACTGGAATCGTTAAAGAACCAGTATACCTACAGTAAAGAGAAGAATTCTGTTACCCAGGCGGAATTTTTAAATAACAGAAATTCAAACGACAAAGGTACATTAAGAGCTGACGTATACTATTATCAGATCATTTCGGCTTTCTTTGATATGAACCTTCGGGATTCCGAGACTAACAGACTGGATTCCAGGTTAGACAGACTTTATCAGTGTTACAGGAACTACAAAGATAAAAGTAACGACGAAGAAGCTGAGCTTGTATATGACCTTATGGGAAAGGTCGATGCAGCAAGACGTATCATAGTTTTTGAAAAGCTCTCCCAGCTTGACCAAAATGCTCTTGATGAACTTTATAACCTGGCTAACGGTTCCTACTATACATCCAAGGGCAATTTCAGAAATCCTTATTCCATGAATGAAGCCAACGGTATTCCCGGCTGGCTCTTGGGACTTAAGAACTCAGTAAACCACGACTTCTACGCAGGCGGCAAAAATGCATGGCGCGGATACGGCTGGTGGACTGTTCTTGAACCTTACGTTAAGTTTCACGAAGACGATGATGATGACGAAGGGGAAGAAGAAAAAAATGTATTCACCCCCGACACATCGATAATGGATGCCATATCATCATGTATCGAAAGCTGTCAGACCAGCTACAGTGAGAATCTTTCAAAGGCATTGCAGGATTCCGATAACGTGATGGATCACGCACTTTTCGAATATGCCAACAAGGTAATAGACAGTGCGACTCCCACCGGATTATCCGGTGACACCGTTAATTACAAGCATCTTGATAACATCAAAGCCGGTGTGGTCAGAGACCAGCAGGGTGAGCTTAATATATTAAATTCCGTTCTTTTACCGAGAGCCGAGAAAACTTATTCCGATAACCTTCACACCGGTGCTTCGGGTGAGTATTCGGCGGCAGTAAGGAACGGTAAGACCGCAGCTGTCCTTGACAACATACTTGATACTCAGAAAGCAAAGCTTGAAACCAAGCGAAGCGATCTTCAGTTCGTGGTGGCTGCAAGACATAAGCGTATGAGTCCGGAAGACGGCGTGGAAGACTGCTATGCAAAGATCGATCTTGCCGACTCCTGGAAGAAAGGCATAAAGAACGATGAGTATAATGCCAGAGCCACTCAGTCGGACGATGATTATATAGTCTGGCTCAAGGAAGAAGCAAGTAAATTAAAAGCTGAAGATGACAGTCTTAATTCCGCACTTGATGATCTTAAGGAGCAGAAGGAAGAACTTCAGCAGGAAATGCAGGCTTGTCTTGACGACAACGACCTTGCGGGAGCCAAGGATAAAGAAGCTGAGATAGCCGCCACCGATCAGGAGATCGAGAAGGAGATCGAAAAGCTTTCAAAGGATCTTGAAAATGCAGGTTCCGCAGGTGAGAAAGCAAAGATATTAAACGATCTTGGCAATTCGGGTGAAGGCCTTACGGATAAGCTTAAGGACAAAGCCATAAGCAAGATTAATAACGGAGAGGCAGACAGCTTAGGTAATCTTATAGATGCGATCGCCGGTGTAGGCGGAGCAGATGCCCTTGAAGAGATAAAAGAAAAGCTTGAAGCGTCGGGCGGCGCGTCTGCAAGCCTTATGAACAACCTTAACAAAGCCATAGCCAGTGCATCCGGTGACGGAAAAAATAAGAACGGAAGCAGCTCGGGAGACGGTTCCGGCAAGGACGACGGATCAGGAAGCGGTTCGGGAAGTGGATCCGGCAGCGGTTCGGGTAGCGGTTCAGGAAGTGGCTCCGGCAGTGGTTCGGGCGATGGATCCGGTGATGGCTCGGGCGATGGCTCGGGTGACGGCTCCGGCAGCGGTTCCGGAAGCGGAACAGGCGGCAAGAGCGGTCTTGCTGACAAGGCCGGTGAACTTTCAGAGAATGACCTTCTTGACGCGATAAGCAGTATGTTCGGTGACTCTTCGGCCTGGTCCGACGAGGTTCTTGCTTCGGTTATATGTGCCATGTCAGCTCTTTCGGATGACGGATGCATCCCGGCAGGCAGGCTTGCAAGAGACTATATGGATCTTGCATTGACGCGAAAGAACAAGTTTATTTATCGCAAATATGCAGGAGATGCTTCGCAGGAATATATACTGATCAAGACATTATCGAAGGTTACGGCTTTCAGATACGTGTTTGATGATTCCAGAATGGAAGCGATAGTTACCAAAGGCCTTACGGTATACACCTTTGTGGTGGGTAAAGAAAAGGGACTTCTCGGTAACGAAGAAATAGATCTTGTAACACCCGGTGTATACAAGAACGGCTTCTATCTTGACGAGACCGATACACTAAGTTTCTTTAAGTGCGAAGCACAGTATGTTACCGGTAAGGACTATGCGGTATGTATCACACCCAATGTAAGAGAGAAAGCGGAAGCTTTACTGGAACTCTTTAAATGAGGATGATGAAATGGCAGATTATTCCATAATCGCGGATGTAAGTGCATATATCGTGCGTAACCTGCGCGAGAAGATGTGCCCGGAACCTATTCCGTCCGCCAACAATATTGAGATATCCTCGCCTGCGTCCCAGGACGTTGACTATATCGTAGGCTTGTATCTGTACGATATCAAAGAGGATGTCAATGTTAACCAGCCCGAGTACGTTCGAAGAGGGCGGGTTCAGATTTCCAAAGCGCCAAGACCATATGCATTATATTATATGGTTTTCATAAACGGCGGGGGTCAGATGGGACTTAAAGACCCCGATGTGCAGAAGATTATCGGTAAAGTGGCACAGATCGTTAACGACAACAATGCCGTGAGTCCGAAATCACTGCAAAACTGGCTTGCTGATGACGAACCTCCTATAGTGCTTTCGCAGGCAAAGATAAGTCTGGAGGAAAAAGTAAGGGTATGGCAGGCGATAAACAAGCCATATCAGGTAAGCCTTTTCTACAAAGCGTCGCCGGTATTCTTATCAAGCGGAGAGGTTATCTCGACGCCGAGAGTTACGGACGCGGAATTTACTTTACAACTTTCAGAAGAAAGGGGGACAGAGAGTTAAATGGCTTCTGTTATACGTGCCAAACTGGGACTGCTGATCTCATTATTAGACACAACGACAGGGGCAGCGGTAGAAGAAAAAAATGTACTGTTTTTCGCGGACGGCGCACCGATACGCCCGGACTCCCGCGGCTCGGGCAGCTTCGTGTTGATCAACACAGAACGTAAAAATTTCAGCCTGGGAGTGGAAGTATACGGGTACGAAAAAGAATGTATCGACGTCAGATACGAAGAACTGGACGACAGGATCCCTACCTGCGTCGTCTTCCTGATACCGTCAGAGAAGAATGCAAAAGGGGTTGCAGTCACCTCATTTTTTGGAAACCTTCCTTTAATCGAAAGCCTGGAAGCAGTAGATCCCTCAAGAGTTGTTTGCCGACTCAGTGATTTTACGGAAAAGACCCGTAAGATGACAGTTATCAAACAGGCAGGCAAAATGCTCGATATGGGATACGGCGAATATGCATTGCTGCAGGCTGACGGAAACAGTTATGAAAAGATCGTAGTGTCCGAAACCGATGCAGTTAGCAAACTAACGCTGACCGATACCTTGAAGATGCCTTATACGGTAAATGTACCCATAGCAAGAGTCATCTTCGGCAGAACGGCCAAAAACGGCGATTACATGCTTCGCATCAGAGATGACGCCACCAATACCGTTTTACTGGTAAGATTCGTGGTAAAAGGCAAGGTCTATTTCCAGAAGATAGATCCTCGCGATCCGGAGAACAATAAGCTTGATATTAAAAAAGCAATTTCCGGAGATATTGAAACTCAAAAAGGAGAAGAAGCTTAAATGGGACAGATGGTAGTACAAGGTGGGCAGTGCATGTGCTCTTTCGGAACCGCCCCGGGTGGTATTAAAGTAACGTCTCAGCAGCTTATCAAAGCTGGTGGACAGACCGCAGCGACAATACAGGATGCGGGTCCGCAGAATGTAGGTCCGTTCGGTATGTGTACTTC
The DNA here is from genome assembly GCA_024695575.1 of Lachnospiraceae bacterium. Lineage (GTDB taxonomy): Bacteria > Bacillota > Clostridia > Lachnospirales > Lachnospiraceae > UBA1258. The sequence goes on along the minus strand of JAILHY010000038.1, from coordinate 22,992 downwards.
TTTAGCCAATCCGGCAGTAGCCTCAGCTACAGCCGCCGCATTAGGGGTTTTGACACCGCAGCCCTGTACACCCACACCTGCCGGAGTTTGGATGCCCGGTACGCCTACAGTTCTTGTAAACGGCAATCCGGCTCTCAATTCCGATTGTAAGCTTATGTGTGCCTATGCAGGTTCAATATCCATCGTATCACCGGGACAGGTCACGGTGAGCGTGTAAGGACAAAAAACAAGAATTATTTAAATTTTAGGAGGAAAAATAGATGGCTGAATATTTATCACCCGGAGTATATGTGGAAGAGTATGACAACTCTCCGCGCACAATTGAGGGTGTCGGAACAAGTACGGCGGGCTTCGTTGGCTTCGCTGAAAAAGGACCCGTAACAGGAGCTCCTTTGCTTTGCGGTAGTTATAAGGCTTTTATAGCACAGTTCGGAGGATATCTTTCCGAGTTTGAATTCGGTGAGAATCGTTACCTTGCTCCCAGCGTAGAGCAGTTCTTTGCTAACGGTGGTACCAGATGCTACGTAATGCGTGTAGCTCCCCCCGATGCAGAATGTGCAAGCGCTAAGAAGGGTGTTCTTACTGTTAAGGCAAAGAACCCCGGTAAGTGGGGTAACCGTATTCAGGTTACAGTAACACCTGTTAAGAACCGTAAGCTTCAGATCATGGAAAAGACCGCTGCAGGTTATAAGGTTCGTTCCGTAGATGGATTCCGTGAAGGTGATACCGTTGAGTTCGAAGGTGCATTCTTCAATATCGTTACCATTATGGATAACATCGTAACCTTCGATCAGGATCTTCCCGATAAGGCTATCGACAATGCACTTGTTCCCAAGAACGTAGTATTGCTCAGCAATTTTGACGTTACCGTGCGTTTCGCAGATCAGGTGGAGGTATATAACGATCTTTCACTCAACATTTCTTCACCAAGGTTCTTAGGCGCTCGCTTAGCAGCCAGTGAACTTGTTGACATTGAGATCAACGCTCCCGAATCAGCAGCTGATCCGGTTGCAGCTATTCTTGAGAATGACGGAACAGAAGGTTCCTTCTTACTCGAAGGCGGCACCAACGGTAGCATGAAGAAAGTTAATGCAGGTACCTTCATCGGTTCCGATGACGGCCCCGGCAAGAGATCCGGTATCCAGGCATTCCTTGAGAACACCACCGTTTCCATGATGGCAGTTCCCGGAATCACCATTCCCGAAGTTATCGTTTCACTCATTTCTCACTGTGAGAACACTCGCAGCAGATTCGCAGTACTCGATATGCCCAAGGAACTTTACAAGACCAAGGATCTTCTTGAGTTCCGCAGCATGGTTGATTCAACTTACGCTGCTATGTATCATCCCTGGGTTCAGGTATTTGACCGCGCATCCAATAAGGCGGCTTTCATACCTCCGTCAGGCGCAGTAATGGGCGTATATTCCAGAACCGATATATCCCGCGGTGTACACAAGGCTCCTGCTAACGAAGTTGTTATGTGTACAGGACTTTCCTTCAATTACACCAAGGAAGAACAGGACATCCTCAATCCCGAAGGCGTCAACCTTATCCGTGCACTTCCCGGACAGGGCATCCGTATCTGGGGCGCAAGGACAGCTTCTTCCAACTCATCCTTCAGATATGTCAACGTAAGACGTCTCTTCATCTTCGTAGAAGAGAGTATCAAAGCCAATACCAACTGGGTAGTATTTGAGCCCAATGACCAGACCCTGTGGCAGAGAGTATCTCTTACCGTATCCTCATTCCTTGACGGATTGTGGAGAAACGGCATGCTCGCAGGCGGCACCGCTTCAGAGAGCTATTTCGTAGAGATCGGACCTTCCACCATGTCACGTGATGACATTATGGGCGGCAGACTCATATGTAACATTGGTATCGCACCTTCCAGACCTGCAGAGTTCGTAATCTTCCGTGTAACTCAGCATACGGCTGAAGCAGGCGGCGGTGAAGGCTAAGTTGAAGAATGGAGGATTAATATATGGCAGCAACAACATATGAAAACGGTAGAGGTTCAGCCTATCCGTTAACAAAAATGAACTTCCTCGTTACGGTTGCATCCGTATCGGGGACAGCAGCATTCAGCGAAGTTTCCGGTGTTGAGGCTTCAGTTGATGTTATCGAATTCCGTCAGGGCAATTCCGGTTCCTTGGCACCCGTTAAGGTTCCCGGCCTTGTTAAGCACGGTAACGTAACACTTAAGATGGGTTATATTCTTGACAGTGCGTTCAAGACATGGATTCAGGAATGTGTTTCCGAAATTCGTGGTCAGATGCCCAGAAACGATGTTACTATCGAGCTCATCGACATTAACCCCGGTGCTCCTCAGACACCAGTTACTTCATCTACCGGTAGCAGACAGTGGACCCTTACCAATGCGTGGGTTACCAAGTATTCAGCTCCCGATCTTGATGCAAAGACCAGCGATATTGCTATCGAGTCTGTTGAAATCGCGTACGAAGAACTTGTTATTCCTAACTAATGTTTATACATTGTTAGATCACTGTTTTCGGACAGTCCGGGCGTACAGGGATTTTCCCTGTGCGTCCCACAGTGTTTGAAAACTTACTATTAAGGAGTTTCTTATGGATACAGTATACGAATTTACCTTACCGAAGGGCTATATGGACGGAAGCGGCGAGCTTCACAGGCGAGGTAAGATGCGTTTGGCAACAGCGGGAGACGAGATAAGTGCGACCCACGATCCCCGTGTCCTTTCCAATCCTTCATATCTGACTATCGTAGTTCTTTCAAAGGTTATTACAGAGCTTGAAGGAGTGGAGGCTGTTACTGCCACTCTTATAGAGAAGCTGTTTACCGCAGATCTTGCGTACTTACAGGATATGTACCAGAGGATCAATGATATAGAACCTCCTGTTATGAGGGTCACATGTCCTGAGTGCGGTGCGGTACATGAGGTTCCGCTAAATTTTACCGGGGAGGGCTGAAGCTCTATCCCGAGGATGAGCTCTACCGGGAAATGGCATTCATTTCCTATTACTTCCACTGGGGCAACGACGAAGTGATGGCAATTGATCACAGGTCACGTCGCAGATGGTGTTCGGAGATCTCAGGGATAAACGAAAAGCTGAACCCCTCCAAGGAAAAGAAAGAAAAGAACATTTTTGACCTTAAACCTAACAGAACCTGGTAATTGAGTAAAAGTAATGTAGGAGGTATATAAGATGCCTGATAATCCTTCCGGCGGTGGCGGAGGCGGCAATCCGGGTGGCACACCCAGCTCACCCAGTTCACCCAGCTCACCCAGCACACCCGCAAGCACAACTACTCCCAAGCCCAGTTATGCATCCAGCAATTATGACAGCCCCTATGATGACTGGGAGAATTTTTTCGTATATAACACCGGGCGAAATGTAAGCCCCAACTTTAACTTTATGTTAAGGGTTGAGGGCCTCTTCGATCTGCCCTGCCGCAGGGTACACAGTTTCACTAAGGCCAATGAATATGAATATATCCAGGAAGGCGGATTGAACGATTACGTTCATATGCGTCGTAAGCCTGTATCCCAGCCCTTTACCTTCCAGGTAGAGCGGTATGTGGGAGTGGATTATCTCGATCCCTTGCAGCCCGGAACCGACCTCATACTTCCTGTGGTACTTTTTGTATGCCGTATGGAGATGCATAAGAACTTTATGCCCTTCAGGACCTATACTTTTACCGGCTGTACGGTCATGTCCAAGGAATACGGTGAGTTAAATGCCGAGTCAAGCGGTCTTCATACAGAGACTACCACCATCGGTTACAGGGAAATGATTCGTGTAACTCTTCCTGACGGTATTTTGGAAGGTATAGCCAACGCCGGTCATAAGTTTGACTTTGAACTTGCCAAGGATAAAGACGGAAATGTCACCGGCCTTAAACCCAAAGGAAAACATAGTGCTGCAAGGCATCCTAAAAACGACAGTGACAGAGCAACCAAGTATCTTTGGACAGGCACTGACATTACTACCGACGGGACCAAGAAGACTGTTACTGCCAGTGACGGCACATCTATCGAATATACTCACAGAAAGAGTGCCAAGCCGCAGACCGGTGTCAAGTCCAAGGCTACGATGATACAGAATGCCGTTTTATGGAAATATAAAGCTTCAAACGGAAAGGGTAATACCACACAGAAAAGAGCGCTTTATCCCGATACAGACAGTCCGGAAGCTACTGACAGACAAAATTGGGCGAACAGGAATAAACAACGTGCACCACAAAGACTGTATCGCGGTAATAAAAACGTTCAGACCGGATCAGACGGAAAGCAATATATTCTCGACTCAGCTAATAACAAGCTTTATACTGTTCAGAGTGCCAAGCCGCAGGCTTCCAATACCAAGTCTAAGGCTGCGCAGATTGCCGGTGCCGTAATATGGAAAATTAAAGACAGTGACGGTAAAGCTACTACCAAACAGCTAAGAGCACTTTATCCCGATACTGAAAATCCGGAAGCAACTGACAGAGAAAACTGGGCGAATCGTAACGCTAAACGAACACCTCAGAGACTCTATCGCGGTAATAAAGATATTCAGACAGATGAAAAAGGTCAGGAGTATATTGCGGGACCTAATGAAGGCGAAAAACTCGCAAGTACCAAGAGTGCCAAACCTACTCCCGGTAAAGTAAATACCAAAGCTGAAATGGAGGCAGCGAAGGTCCTTTGGGCTGGTATTAAAGCTGGTGCCAAACCCAGTTCAACTCCTCTTCGTGCCAATTATCCGGATACAGCGGCAGATGAAGTAACCGACAGAGAAAAAATGGCCACCAGAAACAGGGAGCGTGCTGAGCAGAGACTCTATCGTGGTAATAAAGATATTCAGACAGATGAAAAAGGTCAGGAGTATATTGCAGGACCTAATGAAGGCGAAAAACTCGTAAGTACCAAGAGTTCCAAGCAACCTGTGCAAGGTTCCGTAAAGACTAAGGCAGAAATGATAGCCGGTGCCGTTTTATGGAATATTAAAGGCAGTGACGGTAAAGGAACGACTACACCTTTAAGAGCAAACTATCCTGATACTGATGCCGATGAAAAAATGGATAGAAATGCTATGGCCACCAGAAACCGCGCCCGTGCTCCGCAGAGACTCTATCGTGGTAATAAAGATATTCAGACAGATGAAAATGGGCAGGAGTATATTGCAGGACCTAATGAAGGCGAAAAGCTTGCAAGTACCAAGAGTGCCAAGCAACCTGTGAAAGGTCCCGCAAAGACTACGGTATTATGGGACGGAAATGAACCCATGCGTACCGTTCCACCCAGAAATAAGCCTAAGACAAAGGAAGAGCTGACTGACAGTGCTGTACTTTGGGATGGCATTAAAGCAGGTAAGGATCCTTCAACGGATAATAAGCGAGCCAATCAGAATGCCAAGATTAAGGCCAAGAATAAAGAAAGAACCGAGCAGGTAAAGTGGGACGGTTTTAAAGACAAAAAGAATCCTTCAACAGAAAACACCCGCGCCAACCAGACCGAAGCAGCAAAGGCCAAGAATAAAGAGAGAACCGAGCAGGTATTGTGGGAAGGTATTAAGCCGGGCAGCAAGCCTTCGATTGAAAACAAACGTGCTAAGGTTTCCGGCATTGATTTGAAAAGAGCGGAAAAGGTTCTTTGGGCGGGCGTGGAGCCCGGTGCCAAGCCTCAGACGCTGAGAGCTTTTATGGCCAAGGCTCTAAAGTAATAAAAAAATGATTCGAGGTTTATCCCTTTGATAAAGTTAGCAGCTCCGATTGAACTGAAAACAGGCGGCTTTGGCATTAAAGACACAGGCTTTAATGAACGCATAAGGGATAATTATGCGGTGATTGGCAGCAATATCACCGCAGAAACCCTCACACATATGCTTCATACCTCACCGGATATCCTTATTGCGGAGGGAAGTGAATCCACTACCAATATAGGCGGCAATGCATTTTCTTTTACCAATATTCAGCAGACGCTTATAAACAGTGCGGTAAACAGGATAATCATTTCAGGTGATTATGAGCTTAATTACCAGGACAGGGTGTTCATCACATCAGTCCTTAACAAGCTCGGCATTAGAGATGAGCGCAGATTTATGAATGAGGTCCGGGATATCTTATCGGAAACCTCCAATACACTGGCGCTTACAAAGCTTTATATGAATAATGCCGAGGAGATCCGCAATCTCATTGAATATGAGAGAAACAATGCTCCTGTGGCGACTGAATCCGACGAAAGTGAAGTTTCAAGGGATTCTTTTGAAAACAGGCTGTATCTTAATATCATGAACCGCCTTCAGACCGGCAGCATATATCAGATCATGGAGAATATGAGTGTTTCCCAGATCGATGCGCAGGTAAACAGGGAGGAAGTGCTCAATTCAGAGCAGAGCTATACCGCAAGGCAGCTTCTTTTGCAAAGATACAGAAGTATCACATTAAATTCGGATGTGCCCATGGTTTACAGGGCAGATAACGTGTTCGAAGAAGAAACGCTTGATGCCGAGCCGGTTTCCGAAGAAAAGGTTAAAGAAATCGTAAATTCAGCGGCATTTCTGGAAGTTATCAGGAATATCGATCATGCTTACGCACTTAAGACGGAGTCTGACAGGCGTTATTGGACGGATTACAGGAACAGCTTTTACAGATCTGCCGATAATATCATTTCCAGGATACTTATCGGTATAAGAGAACAAAGAAGCGCATTCAGGTTCGAAAAGACAGCTCTTTCTTTTGTGGATGAGTCAGAGAGGAAAGAGATCAATGCTCTTATGAGTATTGAGTCTGTAAAAGATTTTAGTGAGGAAGTCTTCAGCAAGGCATTTTTAACCTACTTCCAGAACAGTTCGGAGATAGAGCGCGAGCTTGATGAGAAGGAATATCTCATCGAAAGACTGGAAGAGTCCGGATATGAGATCGATGAGACCTTAAGGGAAGAGATGTTAACGCGCATGAATGTGGATACTCTTATGGAGCGAAGCGTTCAGCTGTTCAGCGAAGCCCGTATGAGCGTTCTTGAAAATTATTCCAACGAAGAACGTGAACGGATAGAGAGGGAAGATCTTGTCGAAAGGCTGACGGAATCAGGCTACGTACTTAGTGAATCCGAGAAGAAAGAGATCCTTGAGAAACTTGATATTGAAAATATCAGGGAACGTACCAGGGAACAGTTCAGGGAAGCTCTCAGAAGCAATGTGGACAGCTTCTATGTACAGGACCGTGAAACAGTTGAACGTGAGGTTGTTTCCGAACAGATCAAAGAAACAGAACGATCACGTGAGACTGTGGAGAAGCGGAATTTTGAAAGCGTAAGTACTTCATTCCTGGCAAGCCACGAAAATGAAACGTTTTCGGAGCAGCTTGAGAGGATCAACAATAATAACAGATCCAATATTGAAAGATACAAAGAAATACGTCAGATCCTTCTTACGGAGGAGAAGACCTCCAGCATAAAATCCGACAGAGAGCGTACCATCCGCGAGAGTTTAAAGAGTCTGAACGATAAAGAACATCTTCTTAAACTCATCGAGAGCATGGATAAGACGGAATCCATTACCGTCGACAAGAAGCTTGAACGTATATACAGGCTTCTTCCCACTGAGACGGTTGAGATCCTTAAGCAGATTGAAGCAAGGGGATCCGGAAAGCCCGAGAACACCGCAACTGTCAATGAAGTCGCACTGGAAGAAAGTCAGATCAACAATTATGTGACGGAAGTAAAGGAGTACACTCCCGCCGAAATGACCTATGAGTCTTCCGAGTACGGGGAAGAATCGGAAATAACAGTAGACGATGAAGATCTTACTCAGGAGATAGTAGACAGAGTCCTGGAGGAAACGGGGATCCTTGAAACCGTATCGAGCTATGAGTTACTTTTAAACCGCGAAATCAACAGGGAGCGTATCGCTATCGAGGAAGCGGAACGTTTATCCCGCATAGGTGCGGGACCCGCAGAAATGGAATATCTTGAAAATATTATTTCGGAAGGCGGAAAAGTAACGGCAAGTTCTACGATATACACGGAATCGCCTCGTGAATTCAGAAGTCTTGCACATATGATCTACAAGATCAATGAGACTCTTACCGAGGAAGATGTAATGGAACGCCTTGAAGAATTCAGGCGTACCGTTTCAAGAGAAAAGACGGTTATTAATGAGACACGGGAACCGGTACAGACATTTAAGAACGTTACCCCGGCGGCTGTTCAGGCTCAGGCACCCTTCCAGCTTGGAAAGGTCGAACAGGAAGAAATATCCGAACTTGTGGAACGCGGCGTAAGAAGGCAGATTAACTTTATCTCCAACGAAGTATATACAAGGCTTGAAAAACGATTAAAGAGTGAAAAAGCCAGAAGAGGATACTGATAATGGCAGGAGAAAGCCTGCTCGGAAGAGCACCGAAAGCAGTTTTATACGTAAGAAAATATGATATGAGTTACTTTCAGATGCTTATGGCTGAGACAACCGAGAGCGCACTGCAGGAAGTTATGATGGCCACCAACGCTGCGTTGGATGAGGCTGAGTTTGGCTTGATGCTTGCAGGCGGGGCAGGTGCCGGTGCAGCAAGAGACGTGGCCTCTGCGGTCACTCAGGCAGCTGCCAGTATCACAGGATTTACTTCCATGAAGGTTCAGTACAATCCTTCAAGTATCTATTTTGATACAAGTGCAGGTACACTGGAAGTAGATAACGGTCAGCTTAATAACATGCTGACCAACCAGATCACTCAGATCAATACGGACTCCATTACCACCATGGGTGTTCAGCTTATATTCGATGACATGAATCAGATGGATGCATTCGGACTGGACGCTTCAATGCTCAGTACCGGCGGCGCCGCTGCCCTGATAGGAGAATCCGTGCGGGCCGGGCTTGGCAAGCCCTATTCGGTTCGTCTTCCTGTGGAAGGGCTTATGGCATGCCTTCTTTCTCCTGTTACCAGACGAGTTATGTTCTGCTGGTCGGATATGATCTTCTGCGGAGAACTTAACCAGGTAAATGTCAATTACACGATGTTCAATAAATCCGGCGAACCCATACGTGCCACGGTTGATATAGTTATACAGCAGACAGCGTCAAGTATCAGGGATGATAAAGGCGGATATTGGGACAAGGCATTTACAAAAGCGTTTGGTGAGGCACGCGTAAATAAGGATACGAACGCTGTCAGTGACGCAGGCAAGAGCTCGAACAATGCACTGTTGAATATTCCGGGGCTTTAAGAGGTAGTTTATGGGAACAGTTGCTCAGAATCTGGGTCTTATTGAAAAGGCCAAGATTGTTATAACCGATAAGCGTGAGGAGCAGGTTACTAAGAAGAGCTATGAAGTTCAGTTCAACCCTTCATCTTTGTCACTCAGAGGCAGAGGTCAGGGCTTTATGCCTGTCCTTACTTTTGATAAGCAGTCTAATCCTGCCAAGAACGCTAAGCAGTCCGTACGTATTACCATGAGCGTGCGTCTGGTAATTGATCAGGTAGTAAATTTTACTTCTTTTACAGAGGATAAACTGAATCTTTCTCCTACGCAGATCGCAGCAAACATAGCGGTTCTTACTGCACAAAAGGCCAGTAATAAACCAAATGTTCAGCAGACGGTAGAGGGACTTATCGCAGCATTAAGGAGTCAGTATACAAGAGAGATAGATTTCTTCTGGGGAACCATGCATTACAAGGGTATACTTAACAATGTATCCGCGCAGTACGTAATGTTTGATACCGCAGGACATCCCGTAAGGGCATATATAAATCTTTCATTGCTTTGTGTCGAGAATGTCAATCCGGAGACACTTGGTATATGGGAGGCAGCTTATGAGGCCGCTTTCAGCGGTGATACGCTTGATACGACAAATGCAGGTCAGATAGCACCTAATCTTCTCAATCTGGGGTAAAAAATGGCTTCTTTTAGCGGTTTAAGAGATAAATATGACAATTTCAGAACGCCTGCTGTCCAGATATTAGTCGGAGGCAAGGAGATATCAAAGGACGAATGCGGGTTTGCGCTTTCAAACATTGAAGTGGAGTCGACAGCCGGATACGAAGCCGGAGTTGCCCGATTCTCGATCTACAATGCTTATGATGTTCTTTTTCATGAGTTTAAGACAAAGGAAGTGCAGAAGTACATAACCATAGGCAGCGCAGTGGTTATCAATATGGGTTACGGCACCGAATTTACGAAGGTATTCCAGGGATTTGTAAGTCAGGTTACTTTCTCCTACAGACAGGGTGATCTTCCCATAATAGAAGTTCAGGCCATGGACATTAAAGGCATCATGATGGCTAACACTTACGCCAGGCAGATCGCTGCTGAAAGCTATTCGGAGGCGGTAAGTCAGGTTCTGAATCAGGCTTTTTACCAGAAATTAAAAGGCGATAAGAACGTTTTTTCAAAGATAAGCATTACCGATACCCCGGATAAGAAGCAGGGCGGTGGTAAGAAAGAAACCACGGATCGCACCATCGAAATGGTGAATGAAAGCGATTACGAATTCGTGGTAAGGGCTGCAAAGCGTTACAACTACGAATTCTTCCAGGTATTGGATACAGTATATTTCCGTAAGGCAAAGAGTGATAAACAGTCACTCATGGACATAGGACCGGAAGATGGCATGATCGCCTTTGAAGTATCCTATGATGTTACGGGACTGGCGGGAAAGGTTGAAGTCAGAAACACGGATCCTGCCAAAGGAAAGCTTGTTAAATATGCCATCAAACTCGACGGTAAGCTTTCCGAATCCGGTAAAGCCAAGGGCCTTGTAGGAAAGCAGAACAAGATATTTATAGATCCCACTGCAAGCACCCAGCAGGAAGCTGAATATCGTGCAAGATACATAAGAGAGAACATGAGTTACAGATACGGCACCCTTGAAGCCGACACAGTGGGGCTTCCGGAGCTTGTACCGGGAAAGTTCATCAGCGTTGATGGCCTTGGAAAAACTGTTTCAAATAAGTTTTATGTTAAGACAGTCAGACATTCGATGATGACCGATGATCGTATCTACCGGACCCATGTTACAGGAATTGCCGAGGGACTTCCGGCAGTTTCACTTCCACTTTAAACGTGTAAAGAGAGTAGTCAGATATGGCGTTATTTGAGATCGTAGATGAGATAGCCCAGAAACAGGTTGAAAAGACCGAGACCGGTGATAACCGTCTTTACGGTGTAACGGTGGGCATCGTTACAAAGAATTATGATAAAGATATGCCGGGAAGGGTCTGTGTTCAGATCATTTCCAGGGATGATAAGGCCAATGAGCTTCTTTGGGCTCGTGTGGCTCAGCCTTCAAGCGGAAGCAAGTGGGGACATTACTTCCTTCCGGAGGTAGGCGATCAGGTCCTTGTGGCATTTGAAGGCGGCAATATCGAAAGGCCTTATATTATCGGCTGTATTCCAAAGGCGACGGATAAGTTCCTTAAGGACTCGGCCGATGAAAACAATCAGTTTAAAAAAATAATCTCTACTCACGGAAACACCCTCCTTATGACCGACCAGAAGGACGATAAGGACGGAAACAAAGACAATATCATGCTCCATACGGCGACTCAGGCACACAAGCTGATCATGGACAATGATAAGAAGTTCATAACTCTTGCCAACAAGAACGAAAAGAACGGTATGAAGATCACTACCGAAGATGGCAAGGGTACCATAGAGATTAAGACAGAGCAGAAGCTTACCATCAAGGTTGGCGATAATATCACGGTTACCATGAACGGAAGCAACGGCACGGTAGAAATAAACGCCACCAAGATCAATCTTAAGGCCACCGGTGATATTCAGTTAGAGGCCACCAAGAATCTTACAATGAGTGGCGCAGCATCATCTCTTAAAGGCAATTCAAACGTAAAGATCGAGTCGACAGGTGCTTTTTCCGCCAGCGGAACTCCGATCAAGTTAGGATAAGTTTTTCCGGAAAGGATTATTTATGGCAGGTTCAGTTTTGGGAACGGGCATGAAGTTCCCGCCGGAGATAGACCCGGTTACGGGGCGTATAGCTACGGCCTCCGATAATGAAAGTGTAAAAGAATCCGTTTACCTCATTCTGATGACCCAGAGGATGGAAAGACTGATGCGACCCGCCTTTGGATGCGATCTTTTGTCTTACACCTTTATGGATACCGGAAGCACGGCGATCGCGATGATGAGCTATACTCTTGCAGAGACCTTAAAACAGCAGGAGCCCAGGATCACGGGAGTGAGCGTCAACGTCGAGAATGTGGACAAAAAAGGACTGCTCGTGATCAATATCGATTACACCGTAATAGAAAACAATACTAAGGACAACCTGGTTTTCCCGTTCTACTTAAATGCAGAACCGGTGGAAGAAACCAAGGAACCCGAGTTTTATCAGCCGGAGATCATAGAAGATGTACAAAATTGACAAACGTACAGCAGAAGATATTGAAGAGCGCATAGGAGCCCTTGCGAAGGTATTTACTCCGGAATGGCATTTTTCAACGGTCAATCCGGATATAGGCTCCACCATTTCACGTATCTATGCCAAGCAGTTGGTTGACAACATTAAACTGATCAATCAGGTCCCGAACAATTACCATGCCGAGTTCGTTAATTTTCTGGACCTTACTTTAAAGCGCGCTGTTCCTGCGGCCAGCGTAGTTGTATTTAAACTGGTGGACAGTGTGACCGGAGGTACTTTTGTTCCTGCAGGGACCAGGATCTCTACGGGCGGTCCCGTGGATGATGGGGATGAAGAGCCTGTTTTTGAGACGGAGAGAGCTGTATATATAACTTCTTCCCGTATAACGGACGTATTCATGACTGACCGTGAGAAGGGAAGCATTATCCCGTTAAAAGGCCACTTTGAAATGCCCTCACTGTACGAAGGCGAATTTGAAGAACCTGCAGACGAGGGTGAAGAAGCCGTTCTTAAGCCCTTCGTTCTTTTCGGAGAGGAAGAGGACGGAAGCATTTCAAGATTCGCACTTGGTATCTTTCATCCTTCGGTTTTCGATGTCAGCAGCGATGATGTATTTATCCGCATTGAAGGAAGTGAAGAGATTGTACGTCAGATAACTTCCGGTGCGTTTAAGTTTATGTGGCTTTCAGAGGAAGGCTTTAAGGAATTTGACGATCTGTCAATTACGGAAGACGGTTTCTTCAGGCTGAGAAAGAACGGCGAGTGCAGGAAGCTCGGCGCTGACGGTGAAGTTCAGAACAGTTTGGTGGTCCTTGAATCTTTGAAGCCCATTAAAAACGTTATTGATATCAGAGACATCAAGCTTTCATCGGAAGGCAGATTTAAGCCTGTGGATTATGCGGGCAACGATGAAGTGGAAATGGATATCGCTTCCTTTGCTCCTTTTTCCGATACGCTGTCGGTTTTTTCCGAGTGTTATATAGGCAAGGACGATTATTTTGACAAACCGGGTTCTCTTGTAAAAATAAGCTTTGAACTGGGAATTCTCGAGAAGCTTATGGATATAACAAGAGAGCAGGAGATAGAAGATCTTAAGATCATCAAGAAAAAGAAAACCAACGTTAAAGAATCTGCTATAAGCGACTGTTTTGCAGACGAGATTTCAATAGAATACTTTAACGGTACCGGATGGAAGACCTTAAGGTGTGACAAGGAATATAAGAGTCTGTTTGCAGGAGAAAAGGGCGGTAAGTTCGAGCTTTCCTTTATCTGTCCCTATGACTGGCAGACTACCTCAAGCGGTTCTTACGAAGGAAAACTTCTTCGGTTAAGGCTCATGAGATCCGACAACTGCTACATGAGACCCGCTCTTCATCATTATCCCGTGATCAAGGGACTTAAGGTTTCGTATACGTATTTCGGACGGGAACTTCATCCCGAGGCACTGCGTGCGATCTCGGGAAGTCGTATCACCAATATTTCCGGCAGATTGCAGGGTGGAAAATTTAATGCATTTATGCCTTCGGATTATACCGACGATGCCCTTTACATAGGATTCGACGAGGCTTTGGAGGGCGGACCCATCGGCATATTCTTTAAGCTTAACGGTGGGACCGGTGAAGCGGGAATCCGCTGCAGATTTGAGTATTCCAGTCTCAGGGGCTTTAAGCAGATGAAGATAATTGACGGAACGGAAGGCTTTTCCAATTCCGGTATTGTTATCTTTATGCCGCCGCCGGATTTTGCCGAGTGTACCTGTGAAGGCAAAAAAAGGTATTGGATCAGGGTTGTCAGAGAAGAGCAGGAAGGACCGATACAGTCGGCTCAGTTCCTTGCACATATAGATGATATAAGCGTTAATGCGGTTTCTGTTGTCAATGCGGTAGAATCGGGGGAAGAAGATTTTTACATCGATGAAGTGACGGCGGGGTATACAACCTTCCTTGGTGCCGGTAACATACTTGATGCAGATGTCTGGGTGAACGAAAGGGGCGTTCTTCTGGGTGACGAAGCCAAGAAACTCTTGGCCGCTCATCCCGATGATATCCGTATCGAGTATGATATGACCGGTAATGTGACTTCATGTTTTGTCAGATGGCATGAAGTTGAGAGGCTTCCTGACAGCGCTAACTTTTCGGAAGGCGAAAAGGAATGGGATTACGCAAGGTGTTATCGCATCGACCGGCTTACGGGAGATATCATTTTCGGTGACGGTGTAAGATCCGAGATTCCGAGAGTTACGGACGATGTCGCGTTTAAAGTCGTACTTCGAACAAGCGCAGGTGCTGTTGCCAATGTTCCTGCAGGAGTTCTCAGTACACTGCCGGAAGACATTCTTTATGTCGAGAACGTTAACAATCCCGTCAGAGCCTACGGCGGAAGCGATATGGAGACCGTGGACAAAGCTTTAAGGCGTGGCGCCAACATGATCTTTTCAAGAGGAAGGCTTGTCACGGCGGGAGATTACAAACGTGCGATCCTGGGATTTTCGGGAGTTATAGATAAGGTTGCGGTGATACCCGGGCTTTCAAAGGACGGTACCGCCAATCCTGCGGATCTGTCTTTGGTACTTCTTATGAAGGATTACAAAGAAGGTTCTTTCTCCTTCCACAGGATAGAAGCCAAGCTGTTAAAATATCTGCTTTCTTCCTGCGAATTATCTGTCAGACCGGATAAGCTCAGAGTAACGGAGCCTGTGTTTGTATATGTTTCCGTTACGGTATGGACCGAAATCAACGATATGGATGACAGCTTTGAAGTCCAGAATCAGATAAAAGAAGTACTTGAAACTTACCTTGATCCTGTTGAAGGCGGCGGGGAATCAAAGAACGGTTTTGAGATCGGAACCGTTCCCAAGAAGCCCCAGATACTGATGCAGCTGGCAGGAATCAGAAAACAGGCTCTCATCAGAAAGACATCCATCACAGTCAGATATACGGATTTTGAGGGTGAACACGAGAGTGATTACGAAGACCTTAAGGTAACCCCTTTTATGGTCGTTCGAAGCGGAACTCATCAGGTAAATATTCTTTACGATCGGAGTGAATTGAATGCTCAGGATTGAAGAAGTCAAGCCAAAATCATATGAAGAACGGATCAATGAAGCCTTAAGCGAGATACCGCTTTATTCCTCCGAATGGACCAATTATAACCCTTCGGATCCCGGTATCACCGTTATGGAGTATCTGACTGCATTTACGTCTGCTCAGGCAAATACGATCCCGGTTGTTCCCAAGGATGCCGTAAGAAGACTCTTTCTTCTTGCAGGGCTCAGACCCGAAAAAGCAAAGTGCTCCCGGGTGCTTATTAAAGCAGAAGGCCTTAAGGAACCTGTAAACATCCCTCAGAATGCAAGATTCGCCCTGGGCGGAATGATCTTCGAGACCAAAGGAAGCGTTCTTGCAGGCGGAGAAGTTAAGGGCATATATACTAAAAGCGGAGATTCCTTTAAGGATATTACTTTCCTTGCCAGAGCCGATGTGCCGGTAGGCGGCGCTGTATTCGGCGAGGAACCTGCTGTGGGTGATGCTCTTTACATTGTCACGGATTCCCTGCCCGAAGAGGATAAGGAGCTTATTCTTTATGCGGGATTGCAGGATACATATGGCAGAAATCCCGCACCGGAACGAGCTGTAAATCTCTTTGCGGAGATTCGCTGGGAGGTATATACTGAAAATGGCTTCGAAGAAGTTAAGACCAGGGATTTCACAGGATGCTTCCTTGCTAACGGTGAGATAAGGTTAAGGATGCCCGCAGGAGTTTCCGAGTGTGATGAAGCTCCGGTCAAAGGCTACTGCGTAAGAGGCGTTCTTACCCGTGCGGATTACGACATACCTCCCAGGCTTATTTCTCTTGAAAGTTTTCTTTTTGAAGTATGGCAGAAGGATACGAAAGCAGCTGCCATGATCTTTACAAGAAGCGGCAAGATAACAGTTAAGCATCCGTTGGCTGGAGACGAGTACATTCTTGTTTTTGCCAAGGAAGAAAAGGGTTCCTCCTACAGAAGATATGAACTTTCCTTCGAACCCGATGATGAAGGGCGTTTCGTAAAGTATACGCAGGGTACGCTTAACCCTGAGGGAAAGCAGTGCAGCTTTACCCTTGAATTTACCGGAAGAAAAAAACCGGACTTTGATCTTAAGGATCCCGTTCGTGTGGTAATGTACAGCAAGGATGTGATGCAGCAGTACGAGATCGGTAAGGTGCTTGGCTTTGACAATCAGGAGTTTGAACTTCCCTTAAAGCACCTTGTTACTGACAGCTTCAGCCTTATAGCAAGGCGAATGGGTTCTGACGGCGCCTACATTTACGATTTTGTCCGTCCGGAAAAGAAAGATGAGGGCGCGCTTTACTATCATCTCTTAGAGGACGACGGCAGGATCATAATCGAGGATGCCGGTAATTATATAGGAGCGGATCTTTTTGTTGCATCTGCGGCAGTAACAGAGGGCGAAAAAGGAAACGTACGTGCCAACAGTAAGTTTATGCCTGCTTCCAAACTTCCGGAAGCAAAATGGTTTAATCCGGGACCCGGCACCGGGGGCGCATACAGAGAACTGATGAAAGACCTGGGTGTCCGCTTCCGGAGGGATATCGAGAAAGCTTATACCGCAGTTACGGCAAGTGATTACGAAAGGATAGTCCTTGAAACTCCGGGATTGTGCTTAAGAAAAGCCCACGCCGTCATAGATGAAGCAGAGAATCTGGTGACTGTGGCCGTACTTCCGGGAACGGAAGGCGTTAAACCTGAGCTTTCCAAGATCTACAGAGAAGAGATTGCAAGGCGCCTTGAGGAAAGAAGGTTACTTACCACCAGGATCAATATTGTGTCTCCGAGATATGTTGATGTCCATGTGCGCGGCACGGTTTACGTGAAACGACATTATTCCGATCCGCATACTACGATTGTTAACGAGATAAAGAAGATCATCGATGATGTTCATTCGGAGAGAGGCTTTGGTGAACCACTAAGGTTCAGACAGGTATTTGCAGCCATCGAAGCGCTGGAATGTGTTTCATATGTATATGATCTTTCGATCATGCCTGATGAACACAGTCTTGCAGAATACAGGGATTCAGATATCTATCCCGAGGCCGATGTTCTGTGCCTTGCGGGTGATATCCAGATCGAAACGGTAACGGGGGATTAAGGCGAAATGCCCGAAAGAAGATACAGAGTACAAAAAAACAGATGGGAAACGGCATATCTTCAAGGATTTGCCATAGAGGATAGCGGCATAAAGACACAATTTTCTGATGACGGGATTTATGCCGGTCCTTTCTATGCTTTCTTAAAGCCCATAGACAGCGGAATGGAAGATAGCTCCTGGGGCAGGATAACCTTCAAGATGCCTCATAATGCAGATGCGGCCGGCATCACCTATATTTTCGCTACCAATGAGGAAAAGACCGATATTACTCCGGACGTTGAGAATATATGGGAATTCCTTTCGGATCCGGGTGTCGAGGGAATTACCAAAATAAGGATAATGACCGATCTTGGCGCCAGGAAGTATATTAACTGCGAGGATATTCTGCTGTATGGTATGAAGGGCCGATACCTTTATATTGCATTTGAGGCAGTGGGAGACAGCGAGGTAAGCATTATCGCTCCCGTGATCTACTCCATGGGCGATCCGTTTATGAATACCTTCCCTGAGGTTTACAGAGAGGAAAACAGCTTCTTCCATCGCTGGATGTCTGTATACTCAACGGTATTTACGGAAGTTGCCGAGGAGATCGGGGATCTTCCGAAGCTTCTTGATATCGATACCTGTCCGGAAGAATTGCTTCCGACATATGCAGAATGGCTTGGAATCGATATATCCGGTGGTTTCCTTCCTGAAAACGTTTGCCGTGCCCTTGTGAAGGAAGGCTTTGAACTTGGGAAAAGAAAGGGTACGCGATGGGCTCTGCAGAGGATCATCGAGATCGTTCTGGGAGTTGAAGCCGATATAGTTGAACATAACACCATGAGAGGATATTTGCTCTCGGACGGTGCTGAATTGCCGCCTAATCTTAAATCGGGCGGTGTATATGACGTTACGATCCTCATACACGGAGAGGTAAAAGAAATCATGCGTCACAGGCTGCTGTTTCTTTTGGAGCAGTTTAAACCTGTACGTGCCAAGCTCCACTTGGTAGAACTTTCCGACAATGCGGTCATTGACGGCAATGCTTATCTTGACATGAATGCTACGATTCCTGTGGGAAAGGCTCCTACGTTGGATGGAGATTCCAGTATGGGCGGGGTTCTTACATTACAATAATAAGATTTGAAAGGAATTTTTCGCATGACGATCACAGAAACCAGGGACGAAGAGAAAGTTGTGCTTGCGGTTGAAGGGCGTGTAGATACCAATACAAGCCCTGAACTTCAGGACTCGATCCTTAAGGCATTTCAGAAAGGAAACTATCTCGAACTTGATTTTGCCGAGCTGGACTATATCTCTTCGGCCGGATTGAGAGCGCTCCTTTTGGGACACAAAACCGCAATGTCCAAGGGCGGATCAATGGTCATCTGCCATGTTAACGAAGATGTTATGGAGATATTTGAAGATACCGGATTTTCAGATGTTTTCGAGATCGAGTGAGCATGGTAGTTTTTGATGATGTTAGTTTCTCTTACGATGACGGACATTTTATACTCCGCGATCTGAAACTAAAGGTTGAAGAAGGCGAATTCTGTGTGATTACCGGTGAAAGCGGTATCGGTAAGACCACACTGATAAGGCTTTTGTTAAAAGAGGTCGAACCTGTGGGCGGCCGAATTGAGGTAAACGGGGAAGATATAGGAAAGATAAGACCTTCGGGTATTCCGAAATACAGGCGTAAACTCGGAGTAATCTTTCAGGATTCAAAACTTGTAGCCGAGCGTACGGTATACGAGAATCTGGAACTGGCCCGTATGGTGTACGGCTGGAACAGTAAAGATACGGAAAGCAAGATAACTCATGTCCTTAAATTCTTAGGGATTGACAATCTTCATGCGAGATTCCCGCAGGAATTATCGGGCGGTGAAAAACAGAAGGTGTGTCTGGCAAGGGCCCTACTTAACGATCCAAAGATCCTTCTTGCGGACGAACCTACAGCGAATCTGGATCCTAATGCATCCAGGGATTTTGTCAAACTGATGGAACTGATACATAAGCAGGGGGTTACGGTCATCATGACTACCCATGCTCTCAATATAATCAAAGAAGAGGCGGAAGAATACAGAGAGATAAAGCTTCCGGTTCTTGGAAAAGAGGCTTGAAATGCGTAGTTCAAAAACCATCATAAGCTTACTGGCGATACTTTTCTTTGCAGTAACGGTCATGGGACTCTTTACCGGATTCCCGGGCTGGGTGCTCATATTATTGTTCCTTTTTCACAGTGTTTGTCTTTTGCTTCTTGCATTCATATTCAGTACCGAGCGTAAGGACGAGGCTCAGGAAAAAGAAATGCAGCAGGAACTGTCGGATCTTAAGTCTCAGGCCAATTCCGAGCGGGAACTTATGAAGAAAGCCCTTGATGCAAGAGAAGGTGAGTTAAGCGAACGACTGGAGGAACTTCGCAAATTAAAAGAAGAATCCGCCGAAAAAGAAGAAAATCTTATAAAACTTCGTGAAGAATTCAAAGCAGCCAAGGAAGAACTCGGTGAACTTAAGAACAATACGGGGAATGAATTCCTGCCTCCCGCGAACGATAAGCCGGTTCTGCTTGACATTATCAAGATAATTAACGAATGTGCCGCTGAGTTTGACAAGGACGCCAAGAAAGCAGGTCTTACCATCAGGGTTTCTTCCACGGAAGAAAGCGTATTTGTTAAAGCTCAGGCTTCAAGGCTTCGTATCATGTTCAGAAACATCATCGATAACTCCATCAAATACATGAACAGGAGCGGCTCGTTGGTCATCACCGTTTCAAAGCTTGATGACGATATATTTATCGTTCTTAAGGATACCGGTGCAGGTCTTGCGGAAGAAGAGACCAAGCATATCTTTGAACTTAATTTCCAGGGCTCCAACAGGATAAGCGGTAATGGTCTCGGGCTTACCCAGGCCAAGGCAATAGTTGATTATTATGGCGGCACCATTTACGGACGCAGCATGCCTGACAAAGGTATGGGCATATACATTCAGCTTCCTTCCAGCAGTGCGGTAAGAGAGGAGGCATAAAGTGAAAGGCGGTTCAAGCAGGATTATTTTAATGGCTGTGGTCTATGTGGTGATCACTATAGTCATGTTTCTCATATTCGGGCCCTTTTCCAAAAAAACGGAGCAGTCACCCGAGGAGAGTGTTTTAAGCATATCAAAAGAAGAGCGTATCATCGGAAATGTGGGTTATACCGAAGAAGATAAGTTGAATTTATCAAATGATGATGGATTCGATGAAAACGAAACTTCCGCAGTATCAAGCGATGATTCATCAGCCGGTTCCGAAGATACCGAAAGTCAGGCTGTTGCTACAGAGACAGAGAATACCGAAGCATCGGAAACGGAAGAATCTTCCGGACAGGACAGTGAGAAGGCTGACATCCACTACTACAAATTCAAGGTTATCAATATAGATTCAACCTTAAGAGTCAGGGATTCGGCTTCTTTTTCCGGAAAGGTAATAGCCAGGGTTAAAAACGGTCGAGAAGGCTTTATCCTCGAAAAAGGCGAAGAGTGGTCCAAGATAGTTACCAAAGAAGGAACCTATACAGGTTACTGTTACAATGATTATCTTGAATTTACGGAGATATCCAAGGACGAATTCCTTAAGGATTATGTGGATCAGGTGAAATAATGCATATAGATGAAAGACTCGCCAAACAGAATAAGGAACTGCAAAAGAAAAAGCAGAAGCGCACTTTCGATGATGACGGTGAAGATACGCTTACCTATGCACCCTGGAAAGTGATGGAACCTCTTAACAAGTATAAAGGCGCATTTAACGATAACAGCGGAAGCGGCATCAATACCGCCCAGAGCGTATTTGACAGAACCGCAGTATTCCATACCGGAAAGGATCAGTTATGAGCACATTTGCTTCATATGACGAATATATGGATAACGTTTTTGCCTGCGTTAACAACGCGCTTGATTCCTACATCGAGGGAATGAAGCTTGTTTACGCAGCCGGAAACGGAGGATTTAAGAACGTTCTTTATCCTGATATCGAGGTTGCGGGCGACATCTGTAAAGAAAAGATCGCAGGCTTCCAGGAAAGACAGAAAGTTCGTCACGGAGATGAACCTGTGAGCACCAAAGAGGCTCCCAAGGAAGATGCAATTGATGACGAACTCCTGGAACTTTTGAAAGGTTTCGGATCTTCCGACGAAGATGAAGAGGGTAAAGATCAATCCGGAAAGGGATCGGTTGAGGAAAACAAGCCATTAACCACCGAAGACAGAATTGTCGCTATTTCGGAAACCGCCGCCGAATCGGTCAAGGCGGGTGTTAAGCTTCCGTTTTTCGAACTTACCGACAAGCTTTCGTTTGAGCCCTTTACGCTTTTCTGTTTTGCTTGCGGCGTAATGTCCTCGACTCAGACAGACTATGCGGGTGTTTTCCAGATCATCAATGAAAACGGCAACCTGAGCGCACCTACCATCGAGTCGGCGGCTAAACTATATTTTGGGGAGAATTTCTCAGTTACCACCGCATACGGCGACATGTCCGCCTGCCTTGAGCAGTTAATGCCCATTCTTCATCTTGAAGTGCGTGAGAGCATGCCTTTCTCAACCGTTGTTTCTCCCGACAAGCGTATGATCGACTTCCTTTTTGGTCGTCATCCCTTAAAGCTCGACGAGAACTACGACAGATTCTTTAACATGCTGTCAACGGATGAGGAATTAAATCCCATCATGGCCAATGGAGGCATCCTTGATGCCATGAAGATCTCCTACGAGGAAGGAACCAGAATTTTCTACTACTACGGTGATGAGGGTTCGGGAAGAAAGTTCTTCGTGCGACTGTTCTGTGCGGAGAAGGGACTTCGCGCCATTACCATCAACTGTAAGAAATTATTTGTATATGATTTCAGATTCGTGGAAACCGCTTTGTGGGCAGCCACAAGAGAATGTATTCTCACGGATTCCTGTATCTGCCTTACGGAGCTTGAGTACAGAGAAGAGGAAAAAGAAAAGTTCTTCGGTTACATAGACCTTGCTTTTTCAAGGTTTACGGAAAAGAACATTACCGTATTCCCCATGTCCAAGCTTAAGATTGACTTTAAGACCGTAACAAAGGAAATGTTCTCCGAATTCGAACTTCCCACACCTTCAACGGGTGAGAGAGCCGAGTGCTGGGAGTATTTCGCCAAGCCATATACCTTTGATGAGGACGTTGATCTCTTTGAAATGGCTACAAAATTCGTGTTTACTGCAGGTAAGATCAAAGATGCGTTACGTGAGGCCAAGAGCTTATCCTTAATGGATCAGGAAAAGGCAATTTCCAGAAAGAACATCTTCAAGGGCTGTAACAGACAGATGTCTTCGGAACTTTCACAGAAGGCTACCCGAGTGGAAGCAAAGTTTGGTTTCGACGATATCGTTATGAACCCCAGCCAGCGTGAGACCATTACCCACGCCATCGAGCAGATGAACTTTAAGAAGCAGGTCTACGAAGGCTGGAACTACATGAAAAAGTATCCATACGGCAGAGGTCTTACGGTTCTTTTGTTC
>JAILHY010000032.1 GCA_024695575.1 Lachnospiraceae bacterium | reverse complement strand
GATTATGCGATCGATGTAGATGTTCCCGATGAGAATATTATAAACCGCATGTCCGGAAGACGCGCATGCGGTTTATAATATTCTCATCGGGAACATCTACATCGATCGCATAATCAAGCTTGTCATTATTATCCTTCAGTGCTTTGGTAAGTGCCTCTGCCTGAGGGATTGTTCTCGGGAAACCGTCAAGTACATAACCGTTCTTGCAGTCATCCTTGGCAAAGCGGTCCATAATGAGCTCTAATGTGAGCGAATCGGGAACGAGCTGTCCCTGATCCATGTATACCTTTGCCTTAAGTCCGAGTTCTGTGCCCTCTTTTAAATTTGCACGGAAAATATCACCAGTAGAAATGTGCGGAACTCCGTATTTTGCAGCAATCTGCTTTGCCTGTGTTCCTTTTCCGGCTCCGGGCGCACCCAACATAACTATTTTCATATAATCTTTCCCCTCCAAAAAAATCAAGGGGCCGGGGCAATGCCCCAGCCCCTATATAAGCCTTATTATTTATCAAGGAATCCGGTGTAATGACGAACTGCCATCATTGACTCGATCTGCTTCATGGTTTCAAGGATAACACCTACAACGATGATGATCGAAGTAGCTGCGAATGAAACCTGAACATTGAAGATTCCGGTAAAGAAGATCGGGATGATCGCTACTACCGAAAGGCTTATCGCACCGATGAACACGATCTTGTTCAGGATGTCGGTAAGGTAATCAGAGGTGGGCTTTCCGGGACGAATGCCGGGGATAAAGCCGCTCTGCTTCTTCAGGTTGTTTGCAATCTCTATAGGGTTGAATGTAACAGCGGTATAGAAATATGCAAAGAAGATGATGAGTGCAATGTAGATAAGAACACCAAAGGTGTACTTAAATTCGCCATCGCCTGTTCTGAACCAGTACTGCTGGCTTAAGAGATAAAGTATCTTCTGCCATACTGTGCCGGTCTTCGATCCCGATACTCCGAAGAATGACGAGATGATAACAGGGAACTGCATAAGGGACATAGCGAAGATTACGGGGATAACGCCTGAAGTATTAACCTTAAGAGGAATACTTGAAGCCTGTCCGCCGACCATCTTACGTCCCTGGATCTTCTTAGCGTACTGTACGGGGATACGTCTCTCTGCATCCTGAAGGAGCACGATGAGTACTACCATAAGTACGATGATAACAAGGATAACGATCGCTGCGATGATACCTCTGATAACATCCGAAGCACCTGTTACGAAGCGCTGGATAAGGGTGTTAACATCCTGAGGAAGTCTAGCAACGATGTTGATAAGAAGGATGACGGAAATACCGTTTCCAACGCCCTTCTGTGTGATCCTTTCACCTAACCACATAAGGAATGCGGTACCTGCGGTGAAAGCAAGAACGATCATGGCGAGCTCTCTGAATGTAGAGCCACCGCTGATTGTGTAACCTGAGTTACCAAAGCTGATAGCCATTGCACCACCCTCGAGGAGTGCAAGACCGATGGTAAGATATCTGGAGATCGCATTGATCTTCTCTCTGCCGTCCTCGCCGTCCTTGCTCATTTCTTCGAGCTTCGGAATAGCGATGGTAAGCAGCTGCATGATAATGGATGCATTGATGTAAGGTGAGATGTTCAGTGCAAAGATAGCCATCTGTGAAAACGATCCACCTGTCAGAGTATCAAGGAAACCAAGACTTAACTGGTTTGCCTCGATCCACTGCTTGAACAAGCCCTGGCTAATGCCGGGAGCGGGGATAAGTGATCCGAGACGTACGATCAGAACGCATGCAAGAGTAAAGAGCACTCTGTCGCGGATCTCCTTGATCTTGAAAGCATTGATGAAGGTTTTAAACATCGTCAGATCACCTCTGCTTTTCCACCAAGTGCTTCAATCTTCTTAACAGCTGTCTCGCTGTAAGCGTTTACCTTAACGTTGAGCTTCTTGGTTAATTCTCCATTCCCAAGTATCTTTACTCCGTCCTTAGGATTGGTAACAAGGCCTATCTCCATAAGACTGTCAATCGTAACATCAGCCCCATCTTCAAATCTGTTGAGCATGCTTACGTTAATTGTAATGATTTCCTGTGTATTTCTGTTGCGGAAGCCCCTCTTGGGAAGTCTTCTGAAGAAGGGGTTCTGACCACCTTCAAATCCGTCTCTGGGACGACCGGAACGAGCCTTCTGACCCTTGTGGCCGTAGCCTGCAGTCTTGCCGTTTCCCGAAGCATGACCGCGACCCTTACGGAAGTTATTGCTCTGCTTTGAACCCTCAGCAGGTCTTAAATCCGATAAATTCATTTTTTTCTCCTTCCATCACGAATCTCTCATGAGATTCGTAAGATCATAACTTGCCTGAAACCTGAACCAGTTGATTAGATTTCTTCTACCTTAACCAGATGCTTAACCTGGTTGATCATTCCCTTGGTAGCTGCATTGTTAGGAAGCTCGTTGCTTGAATTAACCTTGCCAAGTCCCAATGCTGCAACTGTCTTCTTGTGCTTAGGAAGAGCTGCGATAGTGGACTTAACCAAAGTAACCTTTAACTTATCTGCCATTTTTCTTTCCTCCTCACATTAATCCATCAGCTGATCTACAGAGATGCCGCGTGCTGCTGCAACCTGCTCGGGTGTTTTAAGGTTCTTAAGACCTTCAATGGTAGCAAGAACTACGTTCTGCTTATTGTTCGATCCAAGTGACTTTGTACGGATGTTCTTGAAGCCTGCAAGCTCAAGTACGTTACGAACGGGACCACCTGCGATGATACCGGTACCTTCGGGGCTTCTCTTCATAAGAACAGTTGCGCTGCCGAACTTGCCGATATAATCATGAGGAACGCTGCCGTTCTCATCGAGAGGTAATTCGATAAGGTTCTTCATTGCTGCTTCCTTGCCCTTACGAATAGCCTCGGGAACTTCTGCCGCCTTACCTAAGCCGCAACCAACATGGCCCTTCTTATCGCCGACAACGACAAGTGCGGTGAATCTCATATCACGCCCACCCTTAACAACCTTGGTTACGCTCTTAATAGTAACGACTTCATCTTCTAACTCTAAACCGTTAGCATCAATATTTGTACGCATGTGTTGTCTCCTCCTATTAGAATTCAAGTCCGGCTTCTCTTGCTGCCTCAGCTAAAGCCTGGATCTTGCCCTGGTAAATAAAACCGCCTCTGTCAAAGACAACAGTCTTGATGCCCTTATCAAGAGCCTTCTTTGCAATAACCTTTCCAAGGTATGCAGCTGCTTCAACGGTATCAGTCTGCTCAAGCTCTGATTTAACATCCTTATCAAGGGTTGATGCTGCTACTAATGTGTTTCCTACTGTATCGTCAATGATCTGTGCATACATATGAGAATTGCTTCTGAATACTGCCAGACGAGGTCTTTCAGGAGTACCGGAGAAGCGATTGCGGATCTTCATATGCTTCTTCTCACGAATTGCTGTTCTTGATTCTTTCTTAAACATTATCTCTCTCCTCCTTACTTCTTACCTGTCTTGCCGGCCTTACGTCTGATCACTTCATCAGCGTACTTGATACCCTTGCCCTTGTAAGGCTCAGGTCCTCTCTTGCTTCTGATCTCAGCTGCGTACTGACCAACCTTTTCCTTATCGATACCCTTAACGATGATCCTGTTCTGATCAACAGAGCTTTCGAGTCCGGCAGGATCTTCCATGATAACGGGATGTGAGTAACCGAGTGTAAGGTTAAGCTTCTTGCCTTCCTTAGCTGCTCTGTAACCAACACCGTTGATCTCGAGAACCTTCTCATAGCCCTGAGTAACACCTACAACCATGTTGTTGATAAGTGTTCTTGTAAGACCATGTAATGACTTCATCTGCTTAAGATCGTTGGGTCTGTTTACAACGACCTCATTTCCCTCTACTTTGATCTCCATCTGGGGAGCAAGAACTCTCTCGAGAGTTCCCTTAGGTCCCTTAACGGTGACCTTATTATTTTCTGCTAGTTCTACAGTTACGCCTGCAGGAATAGCGATTGGCATCTTACCTATACGTGACATGCCCGTACCTCCTATTAAATTAAACTTACCAATTGTCCTGTAACCGCCCTTCCGTCACTTCGCTGCTTCACAGCTCCCGTGCCGGGCCCCATTCATATCTGACGCACTGCTTTTACAGTGCTCCGATATTCATGGATGGCGGCGTTCGCATCATCTGCAATCCTCAAGCAAGCTTGCGATTGCTTCTTATGCTCACTTAGGCGTTTACCATACGAAGCAAAGAACTTCGCCGCCAACATTTTCCTTGCGGGCTTCTTTGTCTGTGATAACACCTTTGTTTGTTGAAATGATAGCTACACCAAGTCCGCCCAGAACCTTGGGAAGTTCCTCTGTATTGGCATAAACACGAAGACCGGGCTTAGAGATTCTCTTTAATCCTGTGATGATCTTTTCGTTCTTGTCCTTGCCGTACTTAAGTGTAATGTGAATATTCTTGAATGCGCCGGCATCAACGAGCTCAAAGCTCTTGATATAACCTTCCTTAAGGAGGATTTCAGCGATGGAAATCTTCATCTTTGATGCAGGTACATCTACTGTATCATGTTTTGCAGTATTTGCATTACGGATTCTTGTAAGCATATCTGCAATAGGATCGCTCATTGTCATCTTAATTTCCTCCTTACCAACTTGCCTTCTTTACACCGGGAATCTCACCCTTGTAAGCTAACTCACGGAAGCAGATTCTGCAGATTCCGTACTTGCGGAGAACCGCATGGGGACGTCCGCAAATCTTGCAACGTGTGTACTCTCTGGTAGAGAACTTTGCGGGGCGCTGCTGCTTTAATTTCATTGATAATTTTGCCATTTAAAATTCCCTCCTCAATTCTTCTCAAAAGGCATGTTGAAGAGTCTTAAGAGCTCACGAGCCTCTTCGTCTGTCTTAGCCGTAGTAACGAAGCAGATATCCATACCTCTTACCTTGTCAACCTTATCATACTCGATCTCGGGGAAGATAAGCTGCTCCTTGATACCAAGTGAGTAGTTACCTCTACCGTCGAATGCATTGGGATTGACACCTCTGAAGTCACGTACGCGGGGAAGAGAAAGATTGATCAGTCTGTCCATGAACTCATACATCTTCTCACCGCGGAGAGTTGTCTTGCAGCCGATAGCAAGACCCTCACGGATCTTAAAGTTAGCGACTGACTTCTTAGCCTTAGTGATAACTGCCTTCTGGCCTGTTATCTGCTCCATATCCTTAACGGCGTTCTCGAGAACCTTGGCATTATCCTTAGCCTCACCTACGCCCATATTAACAACGATCTTCTCGATCTTCGGAATCTCCATAACATTCTTGTATCCGAATTTCTTAACCATTGCATCTCTTACATCTGAAAAATAATAGTCTTTTAAACGAGCCAATGTTTTGTGACCTCCTCTCTCTATTAGTCGATAACCTCACCGGTTGACTTTGCGAAACGTACCTTCTTGGGCTGTCCGTCCTTGCCGTCTACGGTCTTGAAACCGATTCTGGTAGGCTTTCCCTTGTGAATGTACATAACGTTTGACATATCAACGGGAGCTTCCTTCTTCACGATACCGCCCTTGGGGTTTTCCTGTGAAGCCTTGGAATGCTTTGTTACAGTGTTAACACCCTCAACAAGAACTTTCTTGCCGTCAACTACTGCGATAACTTTGCCTTCCTTACCCTTATCTTTGTCGGCGATGACCTTAACGGTGTCGCCCTTTTTAATCTTTAATGTTGCCATGTCGGTCCCTCC
This sequence comes from Lachnospiraceae bacterium, assembly GCA_024695575.1. GTDB lineage: Bacteria > Bacillota > Clostridia > Lachnospirales > Lachnospiraceae > UBA1258. The sequence continues at coordinate 69 of JAILHY010000032.1, read as the reverse complement.
TTATAATACTTCGGGAGCAAGAGAAACGATCTTCATGAACTGCTTCTCTCTGAGCTCTCTCGCTACGGG
>JAILHY010000027.1 GCA_024695575.1 Lachnospiraceae bacterium | reverse complement strand
TGCCCAGTTTATTTGATGAATTCTTTTTCGATGCACCCAAGAGTCCCAGGAGACCTTCCATTCCCCAGATCATGAAGACCGATGTGAAGGAAAGCGACGGAGGCTATGACCTCGAGATCGAACTTCCCGGATATAAGAAAGAAGATCTTCAGCTTGAGTTAAAGGACGGTTACTTAAATGTCGTCGCAACCACCAAGCAAAACACCGATGATCAGGATAAAAACGGTCACTACATCCGCAGAGAGCGTTACATCGGCACAAGCAGCAGAAGCTTCTATGTTGGCGACGAAGTTACCGAAAACGATATCAAAGCTAAGTTTGAAGACGGTGTCCTTAATATCTACGTTCCCAAGAAAGAGGAACAGCCTAAGGTTCCCGAAAGCAAGTACATATCGATTGAATAAGAAATGTTTGAAAACTCCGCCAACGCGGAGTTTTCTTCATGTAAGATCCTTCGACTCGCTTCTCTCGCTCAGGATGACATGTTTCCCTGATGGGATCCTTCTCTCGCTCAGGATGACATGAAAAGTTCAGGATGACACGCCCGGTCACGATTTTTGGTTCTTTATGGTTTTGTACAGGAAATACGCCCCGATAAGCACCCAGGTTCCGACAAGTATGGAAATAAGCGCAACTGATGCCGTAGGAAGTGGAGAATCCGTTCTTTTGCCATCAATGGTGCTTACAATATTACGATCCAGCCTGTAGAGGGCCTTGGTATCCTCGAACAAGCCGTCAATATAGGCATCATCCACGGTCTTACCTCGGCGTGCGGCCTTGGCAGCCCCTTCAATAAGCTCACCGGCTGCATTGCGAAGGGAAGTTGAGCCGTTAAAGGGAGGCGCCGTAAAGGTCTTGTCGATATTGTCAAGGAGCACCCTTGCGGCGTCTATCTTAACCTTATAATAGTAATCGTTGTCCTCTCCCGCTCTTGCAAGATAATCCTGATATTCAGGGCTGTTTAAAGCCTTATCCGTAACGGGAAGATAGCCTTCCGTGGAGGAATAGGCGATCTGTACTTCATTAGTGAGCATAAACTGCGCAAAGAGCCAGGATGCAAGGACTTCGTCGGGATCTTCCTTATTAAAGATGCAAAGAGAAGGGCCCTGGGAGATCATCTGTTGGTTCGCGCTGTCGTACTGGGGAATGGGGCGAACCAGAATTTCAAAATCCACGAACTGATCCTCGGGAATGTCCGCGTGTACTGCTTTAGCGCCCATCCATGTAGCTCCGGCGGTTGAATCTATGGCAAATATGCACTGCCCCGCATTCAGGAAATTGCCGGGGTAGCTTGAAATCTTGAAGGTGGAAAAAGAACGGTCTTCCGCATGTTTAGCCACTTTCTTAAGTATTTCACGGGTATCGTCATTAAAAAGAAGGACTTCCCCTTCGGGAGTACAGTACCCTGCATTAAGCTGACGTAACATCTGGATCATCATGTTGTCGGTGGACTTGTAGATAAAGGGGATCATGACCTTCTGTCCGTTGATCTTAAAGTTTCCGTCCGAATCGGTGGCCATGGCCGTTTCCGAAACTTCCCACACAAAATCCCAGGTGATCTCATCGGGGATCTCATACCCAAGTTCTTCGATCATGTCCTTGTTCATGTAGAGAGCCTCGGTGGAACGGACATAGGGAACGGCGTAATAATGACCGCCAAGCATACATTCCTTCAGGAACTTATCCTTAATCTCATCTCTGGTGGGGCCGTCAAACTTTAAGGCACTGCCCCCAAGACCGTAGCGCTCGTCATCAAAGAGTTCGTCAAGAGGCACCACCACATTGGTTCCCGTCATATAGGTTGCGATATGGTCGGGATATGTGATGCAGACATTGGGCGGCGTTCCCGTTGAAATATTGGTGATGACGTCGTTATAGATCTTGCCGTAATCCGAATACATCCTTACATTGACGTGGATATTTGGGTACAGCTTCTCAAAATCCTCGATTGCCTTCTGATAGATCTCGGTCTGAGTCTTGTTGGTATCGTTCTTCGCCCAGAAAGAAATCTCATAGGTCTTGCTTTCATCAAGTTCCTCGGGAACGTTGAACTCAGGCAAACTCTTCTTTCCGTGACAGCCGGTAAGCAAAAGAAGGGCGAATGCCGCAAATAATAAAATGCGCTTGTTCATCCCTTGGTACCTCCTCTTACTACGCCTTCCATGATCTTACGTCTGAACAAAAGGAACACGATCATAAGGGGAAGGGATATTACAACCACAGCGGCCATCATTGCCGGAATATTCTCACGGCCAAATCCCGTTTCTCTTAATTCCTGAATACCGTTGGAAACCAGGAAATATGCGGAATCGTCGGTGATGAGTCTCGGCCACACGTAAGCGTTCCAGCACTCTATTGCTTTTAAAATAACGATTGTTATCACTGTGGGTCTGCAAATAGGCACAAGTACCTTCAGAAGATACTTTAAGTCGCTTGTTCCGTCCACTTTGGCAGCCTTGTAAAGCTCCTTCGGGATCTGTTCAAAGTTTTCTTTTAGCAGATAGATATAAAATACCGAGGCCACACTTGGAAGAATGAGGCCGGGGAAAGAATTACGCCAGTGAAGATTGGTAACGGTAACATAGTTGGTGATGACCACAAGCTCGTTGGGAATCATCATAAGAGAAAGAAACAGCGCGAAGGTCAGATTCTTTCCCTTAAAATCAAGCATTGCAAAGGCGTAAGCCGCAAGGATGGTAATGACCAGCATGATAACCGTGGTAAATACCGTAAAAATAAAGGTATTGTAAAAGTACCTGGTGAGATGCACCTCGGAAAATGCGGACCGGTAATTGGCAAGCGTGGGCGAAAGGGTGAAAAACTTAGGCACATACTCTGAGTTATATGCGGAATAGCTCTTAACCGAGGTAAGTATCATCCAGTAAAACGGGAAAAGAACGATAAGGGCCCAAAGCGTAAGAAGAGCATACTTAAGCACTGCGGTAACGGCTGAGCTTACCTTGCTTTTCTTTTCCAGTGACTGATATTCGTTTTGTTTGGTAGCAGATGTTATGTTGCTCATAGAGCCACCTTCTTTTTACTGATTATTAGATTGATGGCGGTGATGGTAAACACGATGGCAAAAAGAATAAGTGAAGCCGCCGACGCATAGGAAGGATAGCCGCCAGAATCACCGTAGAGCATGTCGTATACGTAACCGACTATAGTGTTCATGCCCGCCGAATTAAGATTGGTGCCGAAAATTGCCACCTCGTCGCTGTAAGCCTTGAAAGCACCGATAAAGCCCGTGATCACAAGATAAAAGATCATGGGGCTGATCATGGGAAGAGTTATGCGGGTAAAGATCCTAAACCTGGAGGCTCCGTCCACTCTTGCTGCCTTGTAATAGTCCGGATTAACGCTTGCAAGGGCACTTGTGAGAATAAGGATCTTAAAAGGAAGCACGATCCATATTGTGTAAAAGCACATTACAAAAAGCTTGGCCCAGTAGGGTCCTTCGATAAAATCAACCGCAGAGCCGCCGAAAGCCTTAATGAGCATGTTGACCATGCCGTCTGAGTAAGGGGTCTTTTTAAAGAGGATCATAAACACAAGCCCCACCGCCAGGGTATTGGTCACATAAGGCAAAAAGAATATTGTCTGAAACAGCTCCTTAAGCTTTCCTACGGAATTGAGCGCAAGAGAAATAAGCAGCGCAACTCCCGTGGAAACAGGCACAGTGATGATAACTATGATAAATGTGTTCTTAAGAGCCTGCAGGAAATACACGTCCCGCAGAACATAGGCAAAGTTAAAGAGTCCATATCCCGAAAAGGACTGGGACGCGAAATTGTAGTTTTCCTCAAAGGAATAGACAAGCACATCGATAAGAGGATAAACAAGAAACAGTGCAAGAAACAGTATAGCAGGCAAGAGGTAGAGCCAACCTTTGAACTTACGCATACGTTCCTCCCCTACCTGTAAGCCTTGCCGGTCTCAGGGTCAAATACGTGAACCTTGCCGGGTTTAAGCGAAAATCTCACATCTCCCGAAAGCTGCTCAAGGCTTGCATCCGATCCGATGATGGCACGGATAACAGGTTTTTCGCAATGTTCGTTCAAAAGAACAAGACTTGTATCCCTGCCCATTACTTCAACGGATTTAAGCCTGCAGGTAAATGAGCCTTCCGGATCTATAACGAAGCCTTCGGGTCTTATGCCTATAACAACAGGGCCGTCCGGCACGTCCTTTCTTTCAAGGATGCGTTCGTTTCCTATATAGAGTGCGCCTTCTTTTGCCTCGCCATTGAACACGTTAATGGCGGGAGTTCCAAGAAACTTGGCCACGAAAAGGTTAACGGGGCTGTCGTACACGGTCTGCGGCTTACCCATCTGCTGGAAGATACCGTCCTTCATTACAACGATCTCGTCGGAAATGCTCATGGCCTCTTCCTGATCATGAGTAACAAATACGGTGGTAATGCCGGTTTCAAGCTGAATACGCTTGATCTCCTCTCTGGTCTGAAGCCTTAGCCTTGCATCAAGATTCGATAAGGGCTCGTCAAGAAGAAGGACTCTGGGCATCTTAACAAGGGCTCTTGCTATGGCAACTCGCTGCTGCTGGCCGCCTGAAAGCTCACCGGGGCGTCTGTCCATCAGCATGTCGATCTGAACAAGCTTTGCGGCCTCAAGAGCTTTCTTTTCCATGGTTTCCTTATCAAGTTTGTCTGCGCCCTTAAGGTTCTCTAACGGAAAAAGAATATTCTGTCTCACCGTCAAATGCGGGTAAAGAGCGTAATTCTGAAAAACAAGGCCCACGCCGCGATTCTCGGGGGCTATATCCGTAACATCCTCCTCACCGAAAAAGATGCGGCCGCTTGAAGGTTTCTCAAGGCCGCTTATAAGATTGAGCGTAGTGGATTTGCCGCAGCCGGAAGGGCCCAGCAGGCCTATGAGTTTGCCGTCTGGGATCTCAAAATCAAAATCGTTTACCGCGATAACATCTTCCTTTATCTTGCGGTTTCGGTTGGGAAATCTCTTGGTCAGATGACTCAAAGTTACTTTCATGAGAGGATTACTCCTTGCTTAGAATTTCTATATAGATTATATTATAAGTGTTGTAAAAAACAACCAGATTAATTATTAAATTAGCGGAAGGAACAGGCAATGAAAGATACCATCGATGACGCTTTAAATGCCATAATGGGGGTTCGAAGCAATTATACACTTGAAGAGATCGAGAAAGCTCAGAAATTAAAGAAGAAAAAGGGCGGCACCCTTATGGAGAATCTCGAGGAGGTTACGGGGCGCGGTCTTCCCTCCATGAGCACTCTTATGGAGGAGCACGATAAGCTCACGGCCTTAAATAAGGAACTTGATTCTTTTTCCGGTGAGCTTAACGATTATAAGAAGGAAAGCGTGGCATTTGCTGCGGACAAGCCAAAAGAAACCCTTTCCGAGGCGGATTCTCTCAAGGAATTTAACGGCATCGCCGATGTGGTGTCCTCCAAGGTATTCGGCCAGGATGATTTCATAAAGAAACTTGTCATCGCCTTTAAGCGACCCTTCGTCCTCGCTCCCGAGACAGGCCTTAAAAATACCATATTCATTACGGGCGGCAGCTGCACCGGAAAGCACTGTGCATTAAAGGCTCTTGTTTCCGAACTTGCAGGCCGCAGGGTATTAAGATCTTCCGATATTAAGACCATAGATCTTTCCTTATATCAGTCGGCGGATGATGAGAAACTCTTCCTTCAGGATCTTTATTCCGCACTTAACTCGGCAAGTGACGTTATTCTTTTTGAAAATTACGAAAGCTGCCATACTTCCTTCCTTTCAAGGCTCACGGAGCTTATATCCAAGGGTTCCTGCACTCTTAGTGAGCGCTACATTGCAAAAGAAGGGAATCTCGTAAACGTAAACAACGCTCTTGCTGAGAAATCCGTAGGAAGCATCTCCGCCAAGGGTAAGTACCTTGTATTCATCAGTTCACGAAACCTTACCAAGCTTGCGGACAAAATGGGTGCTCCCTTCGTTAACGCCCTTGGGGATATCTGTGAAAGCGCCGCCCTTGACGAGTGTGCGTACAAGCAGATCTCTGAGAAGGAACTCAGCGAATTAAAAGATTTGTCAAAAGATAAATGTGGATTTAACTTATCTGTAGACGATGAATTTATGGACTATTCCATATCCATGGCTGGGAAGCAGGCAGGGCTTAAGGGAATACTTTCTTTTTACGAGGATATCCTGAAGGCTCTTGCACAGTTAAGACTTGAGTCCGATTACGATATGGGCTGCGACCTCCTCCTTGATGTGGATAATGAGACCATGTTCGCGGTCATCGGTGAGGAACGCAAGGAACTCTTTGCAATCCTTCCCGGCAAATACACAGGCGAACTTGAAGCTGTTAAGAAAGAGCTTGACGGCATCGTAGGTCTTGAAGAGATAAAGAAATACATCTTAAGCCTTGAAGAATACTACGGAGTTCAGAAGCTTCGCCGAGAGGCGGGCCTGAAGGCAGGCGAAGTCAGCAAGCACATGATCTTCACCGGAAACCCGGGTACCGGCAAGACAACAATAGCACGTGTTATTAGCAGATACTTAAAGGCCATCGGCATACTCTCAGGCGGACAGCTTGTGGAAGTATCCCGTGCGGATCTGGTTGGTAAGTACGTGGGACACACCGCTCCTCTTACCAACAACGTAATCTCTTCTGCCATCGGCGGCGTACTCTTTATTGACGAAGCATACTCCCTGTACCGTGGCAAAGACGATTCCTTCGGACTTGAAGCCATCGACACTCTCGTTAAGGGAATCGAAGATAACCGCGATAACCTCATCGTTATCCTTGCAGGCTACTCCAACGAAATGGAAGAGTTTTTAACCTCCAACTCCGGACTTAAGAGCCGCTTCCCCAACGTGATCAACTTCCCCGATTACACCGGCCAGGAACTCCTGGACATTGCCAAGATAACTGCAGGTTCCAAAGGCTATACCATTGACGAGGGTGCTTACACTTCTCTCCTTACTTACTTTAACGCCGTACAGGCTGTAAGAGCCAAGGATGCTGGTAACGGCCGTCTTGTCCGTAACAAGGTAGAAGAAGCCGTTCTTGCCCAGTCCAAGCGCCTGGTTAAGGACCGCAGTGCAGATCTTTCCACACTTATATCCGAAGACTTTGATCTTTCGGATGTTAACGGTGACTGATGGTTATATATTCCGATACTAAAACAGGATTTAACATGTTATCAGATAAACTTGATCACTTTAATATAAGGCAGATCGCCGAGAGCGGACAATGCTTCCGCATAAGGGAAATTGAGCCCGGGCGCTGGGTTGTGCCGAGTGGGGAGCGGTGTATTACACTGACGTGTCATCTTGAGCGGAGCACGAAGTGCGGAGTCGAAAGATCTTATCTGACAAACGGTGTTCCTGACAGGGACAATGTTGACTCAACCAAGATCCTTCGACTCCCTACGGTCGCTCAGGATGACAAGACTCTTTTTCAAGATGACAAGACTCTTTCTCAAGATGACATGACTCTTTCTCAGGATGACGTGCTTCTTTCTCAGGATGACATGCGACTCTCTCAGCACGACATATACTGGGCCCGGTATTTCGACCTCTCCCGGGATTACTCCGCTATTGAGTCAGCCATCCGATCTTCCGGCGACGCCCATCTCATCGAAGCCTTCAACTCAGGCTCCGGTATCAGAATATTAAAACAGGATTTGTGGGAGACAATCATTTCCTTTATGATCTCCCAGAACAACAATATTAAAAGAATTGCGGGATCCATCGAGAAGTTATGTAAACTTGCAGATCGTAAGATCAAGGGCTTTGAGGATGTATTTGCTTTTCCGAAGCCCGAAGACTTAGATCCCGCTGTGTTCGACGATACTTCCCTTGGGCTGGGCTACAGAGCGGGATGCATAAGAGATATGTTTGTGTACACTGCCTCGCATCCTGAATGGCTCAAGGAGCTTCGTGAAGCCCCCTACGAGGACGCCAAGCGCCTGCTGATGGATAAGAAAGGCATAGGCCCCAAGGTTTCCGATTGTATATGCCTCTTCGCTCTCTCCCATGTGGACGCCTGGCCCGTAGATACCCACGTTAAGCAGCTGGTGGCTAAGTACTATCCGAATGGATTTGACTTTGAAAGATATAAAGGTTTTGCAGGGATAATACAACAATATCTGTTTTATTATGAGATAAAAAAATAAGATCCTTCGACTCCCTTCGGTCGCTCAGGATGACACCATTCATTGTCATCTTGAGCGGAGTCCGGAGGACGTAGTCGAAAGATCTTTCTTTTACTTAGCTATAAATTACTTAACAACGAGCTTGGTGATGTGAGGGTTAGCTCCGTTGTACCAGTAAAGGAAGCCTTCCATGTCAACGGTATCGCCAACCTTAAGAGCCTCAACAGCCTTGTAAACATCGCTGTTGTTATCGCAAAGATAAGACTCAACGGTGAAGGTATAGGTCTGTCCGTTGATGGATGCGTCAAAGTAAAGGTCGCTGTTCTCGTCGTGAGAGCCTGAACCGTCCCACTTGTACTGGAAAGCGTTGCCGTCGGAACGAGCTTCGATGGTAAGACCCTTGAAAGAAACAACCTGGTTCTGGAAGTTGTTAAGGTCATCGCTACCAAGCTTAGCGGTTACATCAACAGGGCTTGCAACATAGTTGCCGCTTAAGATCTCGAACTTAGCATCTACGATCTCAACTTCGCCTGACCACTCTGCCTTGGTACCGGTAACTTTGATCTTGGTACCGGGAACGAGCTTGTCGTATTCGCTCTGTGAGCAAGGCATTTCATAAAGGAAATATCCGCCTTCTTTGTCCTGAGTATAGAAGGTACCCTTGTTATCCCACCAGGACTGCTTGCCCTGAACGTAGGTCTCAACAGTTACTTCACTGTCAAGTGCAGCTGCAGCGTACTCAGCATAGGTCATAACGCCTGCAGACTTCTTGTCGCTGTTACCGCAGCCTACAAAAGTAAGAACAAGCGCGGAAGCAAGAACAAGTGATAAAAACTTCTTCATTTCATATCCTCCTAAAATTGCATAGAATAACTAAACAAGACTTATTATACTTAATTTTCCACAAAAAGCAATGAAAAAATGATAAATTACTTCTTATAATAATGTCTGCCGAGCCATTTGGACAATCCGTCCAAACCGGTATAAAGAATACGCTCACTTATATTCTGCTGGTCGAGCATATCCCTTATTCTCCAGCGAAGTTCCTTGCTGATAATGTATTTGACCGTGTTACCCGTGTTCTTTTCGAAATAATCCTCGATATTGTTGATGGCATCGGGAATAATGGCAAAGAAAGAATACTGGTTTACGATCCTCGGGTCTATTGACGGAGGCTCGATGACTACCATTGACTTGTCCTGCATATCCTCGTCGTAGCGCTCCAGGGAATCGGCCACGTCCTTAAGCATATTTACGGTAAACACTGAGGTTTGATTGTCGGAGAGGATCTTCTTATAGCGTCCCGGAAGCAGGGAATGGAGCTCCTTAATATCGATCCTCCAGATAATGCAGTCGTGATCCTCCATCTTGTCAAGATCAGCCTCGGTGGTGGCAAAATGAAGAGCTATCAAGGGAGACTGGGACCAGTCAAGAAGCCTCGTAGGAAGCCCGTGGTGCTGGCCTAAGATCATCTGCCTCCAGACGGATTTCTCGATGAGGGGATCTTCGAGCGCCCCGTACTTGGTAAAATTATTAAGGATACAGGGTTCCAGATTCTTTTTCGCATCCTTGCAGTTACGCTGCAGGCTGGTACCGAGTTTAAAAGAAACATCGGGCATACCTCGATAAAGATAAAGGCTCCTGTTGCGCCCAAGATCCGGTCTGTATTCCTGCTCCGTGATTAACGGCAGCACATCTTCAATCTTAGTTATGTTAACCTCTTTGATCATCTTATTCCTCCCACATCCCCGAAATGAAATACATCAGTGTGGCCCAGGTATAAAGAGAATAGAATCTTCCTTCTTTGTCCCGGCCATTCTTTAAAAGTACCTTTGCAGCCTCAACGTTGACAGCCTCAAATCCCGAAAACTTCTCTGTTCCCACGCAGTTATCCTGAGTAAGGGAGCAAAGATCATCAAGCTCGATAACAGCACATACAAGTGCATTACACTCATCCGTAAGTCCCGGTGTGCTGAAAACAAGGGGATTTACCGTAAATACCCTGTCGGAATCCTTAACCTCGATACCCGTTTCCTCTCGGATCTCTCTCACTGCCGCAAGCCTAAGGGGATCTAAACCCTCAAGGTCCTCCGGATCGATAAGTCCTGCAGGGGGACTTAAAAGAAACTGCCCCGTGGGATAACGGTACTCGTAATTAAGAAGAAGCCTCGGCTCCTCGCCCTTTTGTTTGATGATGACAATGCAGGTCACCGCATCAGGAAGCATGTTCTTGAATTCATCGTTTGATTTAATGGCAACCACATTGTCGATATCACGTCTGGTGGCATCAAAATAGTGACGCCCCGGCTCGTATTCGATATCAAAGAGATTTACGAATTTAGAAGTAAATTTCGGCTTGATATTCTGCTTTTTGATCTTAAGTTCTTCCATAAATGTACTACTCCCGCTTGATTATTTCAGATTCCGCATTTTCTGCGGCATTTCCTTCCGTCCAGGTAAAACCGTCAGGCAAGGTACGCTTAGGTCTTTCGACCCTGAAATCATTTCCGATAGCCTCCTGCAAGGGCTTTAATTCCTCAAATCCCGTAAGCCCCTTAATACCCTTTGCAACAATGGAAGCCATGAGTCTTGCGCCGTATTCCTGGAAATGCGCGTTGTCGCTTGCCCCGTCCTTAAAGTCAGAATCAGGATATTCGCCGGGGTAAAGCCAAAGAAACGCATCCCTTGCGGCCTCGCTCCCCATGTGGCTTATCAGATCCGTACTTTCTTTGGAAAGATCCACGCAGGGAACCTCCAGGATCTTTGAAAACCTGAGCATTTCATCCCTGTATTCCTTAAAGGCGATCAGACACTTGTCTCCGTCAAATACGCGCATGGTAACAGGTGTTATGAAAATACAGGTCATGCCCCGATCCCTGCAGGCATTGTAGTAGCGTTTGATCCACTCCCCATAGGCGCTTACCGGAACGTAGCGTTCCTCTCTTTCTTTATAAGCATCATTGTGGGCAAACTGAATCGTAAGATAATCCCCGGGCTTAGCCACCTTCATGATCTCATCAAGGCGTCCCTGCTCGATAAAGGATCTGCTGCTCCGTGCCGCAATGGCATGATTTTCTATTTTAAATTCCGGCATTTCATAGGTAACGCAGTGTTCTCCCGGAGCATCGGGCCGCACATAAGCGTTACATTTATCCTTATCCTTAAAGAATTCCCACAGTACCTGTCCCCATCCTGTCTGGGGCCTCACACTTTCCGGATAGCTCTGGACCGTCGAATCCCCTGCCAGAAACAGTGTCTTTTTACTCATAATACCCCTACTCACTGACAGCATGCAAAACTTCCGGAAGGAGCTGTTTCTTTCGGCTCATAACTCCCGGCATGTCAAATACCCTTTCGGAGATTGTGTTGTATGGAAGATGCTTCTCTGCCTTAAAGCCCGTGGATAAAAGAACGCTGTGTTCTCTAATAACGTCCGTTATCATGAGTACCGCCCAATCAAGTCCCTGCTTCTGCCGTATATTCTCAAGCGCGCCCAGATACTCACCCTTGTAGTCTTCAATATCCCCAAGAGTCGTACATTCGCACTGCCCTATGCCGACTTTGATCTTATTCTCGGTGTAGGTCTTAAAGTCAGAAGAAACCGCTTCCTCGGGATTCCTGCTCTTAAGCCCCTCCATGCATCCAAACATGTTAAGACCGAATTCTTTAAGATCTACTCCAATGATCTGTGCAAGCTCCCGCGCTGCAGTTATGTCAACCAATGTTGTAGTGGGACTTCGTAGTATCAAAGTATCGGAAACTATGCCCGTAAGAAGCATCCTTGCGGTATCTCCGTCGGGAGTAATGCCCTCCTGCAGAAATTTACGAAATACAATGGTGCACGTGCTTCCAAGAGGTTCCGCGTCGATATAAATGGGAAGATCGGTCTTCACCGCATCAAGCCTGTGGTGATCCACTATTTCGATGATATTGGCAGTCTCGATTCCGTGTATGCTCTGCCTGCTTTCGTTGTGATCCATGAGGATCACGTTATTCTTGGGAGCACGAAGAAAGCATCTTCTTGTGACAAATCCGGCATATTTGCCGTTCTTCATAACGGCGAGGCCACGCTTCTTTGATGCGGAGAGCCTTCTTTTGGCATCCTCGAAAAGATCAGTTATGTCAACCGGTTCCTCCTCGGCCCGCATTATATCCCTGACCTTAGGAATATCCGTAATGCTTCCGCGCTTTGAGATCTCCTCCATGGCCCAGCTGGTGATATCGTCAACGCTCAGCAGGCCAAAGAAATTGTCTTCCTCAAACACGGGAATTACCGAAGGATTGGTTGCTTTGTAGGATGCCGCAACCGCATTCAACGGGGCATCCGCGTCTATATGATCCCTCGCTGTAAGATAAACGTCGTCGACTTTGGGATAAATATCCTTCATATATGCGGGGGGAACGATCTTGAGACCATCGAAGACCTTCTTCATGCTGTCGGAAAGATGTCCGCACCTGACGGGTACATACTCATTTCCCGGGTCCGTGCGGCTCTTAAGCTTCGCATAGGCGTAAGCGCTGCAAACACTGTCAAAATCAGGATTTCTGTGTCCTGTTATATATATTCTGCTCATAAATGACCTCAGATATTATTTGATAAAGAAAGCTATGACCTGCACAAGGCTCGCAGCGATCCAGGCTATGGCACACTGCCAGATCACAACGGATATGGCGTACTTGCGTCCCAGTTCCCGTCTGATTGACGCAACCGCGGCCACACAGGGTGTATAAAGAAGCGAAAATACCAGGAGTGACGCCGCCGAAGCCGCCGAAACAGCCTCGGTCACGTTGCCTTCAAACAGTATTCCCATGGTGGATACGACGCTTTCTTTGGCAAGGAATCCGCTGATAAGGGACGTGCAGATACGCCAGTCTCCAAGGCCTGCGGGCTTCATGAGCGGTGCAAGACCTCCCGCGATCACGGCCAGGATAGAATCCTTTGAGTCGTCAACAAGATTAAGCTTAGGATCAAAGCTCTGAAGGAGCCATATCACGATGGTTGCAAGGAGTATTACCGTAAACGCGCGCTGTAGGAAATCCTTTGCTTTTTCCCAAAGGAGAAGTCCCACGTTCTTAAGGCCCGGAAGCCTGTAGTTGGGAAGCTCCATCACAAAAGGAACCGCGTCGCCCTTAAACAAGGTTTTCCTGTACAGAAAGGCCACGAGTATGCCCGTAAATATGCCAAGAATGTAAAGCCCCGTCATCACAAGCCCCGAATACTCAGGGAAGAAGGCCTGCACAAAGAAGGCGTAGATCGGAAGCTTGGCGGAACAGCTCATAAAGGGCGTCAAAAGGATCGTCATACGGCGGTCTCTTTCGGAAGGAAGAGTTCTGGTTGACATAACTGCTGGAACCGTACATCCGAATCCGATGAGCATAGGCACGATACTTCGGCCGGAAAGCCCGATCTTACGAAGGAGCTTATCCATAACGAAGGCCACTCTCGCAATATAGCCAGTATCTTCCAGTAACGACAGGAAAAAGAACATGGTAACGATAATTGGCAGGAACGAAAGCACGCTTCCCACGCCTTCAAACACCCCGCCTATCACAAGCGAATGAATTGTGGGATTAACTTCCATGGAGGTTAGCGCCCCGTCCACCACATCAGTAAGGGCTCCTATCCCCGTTGCCAGCAGATCCTGCAGGAATGCGCCTATCACATTAAATGTGACAAAGAAAACGCAGGCCATAATAAGGATGAACGCAGGGATCGCGGTAAAGCGCCCCGTAAGGATACGATCGATACGTTCGCTTCGCTCCCGCTCCTTACTCTTTAAGGGCTTATGAACCGTGGCGGAAACAACGCCCGAAATAAAGGAAAACCGCATGTCCGCAATGGCTGCGCAACGGTCAAGTCCGCGCTCCGATTCCATCTGCCTGACTATATGCTCAAGCATCTCAAGCTCGTTATCGTCAAGCTTAAGAGCAGCTATGATACTTTCGTCCTTCTCGATCACTTTGCTTGCCGCAAAACGAAGGGGAAGCCCCGCGCGACCCACATGATCCTTGATAAGATGCTCCACCGCGTGAATGGCTCTGTGAACCGCTCCGCCGTTGTCGTTCTCATCGCAGAAATCCTGTTTTACGGGAGTTTCGTGGTATTTGGCCACGTGAAGTGCATGGCTTACAAGCTCGTCGACACCCTCGTTCTTGGCGGCTGAAATAGGCACAACGGGGACACCGAGAGCGCTCTCTAAAGCGTTAATGCTGATGGTTCCGCCGTTTTCGCGGACCTCATCCATCATGTTAAGCGCCACCACCATGGGAATGTCCATTTCCAGAAGCTGCATGGTAAGATACAGGTTTCTTTCGATATTGGTGGCATCAAGTATATTGATTATGCCCTTGGGCTTGTCATTCAGCACGAAATTACGGGACACGATCTCCTCGGTGGAATAAGGCGACATAGAGTAGATCCCCGGCAGGTCCGTGATCATGGTATCCGCGTGATTCCTGATGGGTCCGTCCTTCCTGTCAACCGTAACTCCCGGGAAGTTTCCCACGTGCTGGTTGGAGCCTGTCAGCTGGTTAAAGAGCGTGGTCTTACCGCTATTCTGGTTTCCCACCAATGCAAAAGAAAGCACCGTTCCTTCCGGAAGCGGATTCTCATGAGTTTTATCGTGATATTTACCGCCCTCACCAAAGCCCGGGTGGTCAGTCTTAACTATCTTGTGGATCTGATTTCCGGGAGCGGAACCCGAAGGCGACACCATAATCTCTCTTGCATCAGAGAGCCTCAGAGTCAGCTCATATCCGTGGATCATGATCTCCATGGGATCTCCCATGGGCGCAAACTTAACCACGGTCACGTCAAATCCCGGGATCACTCCCATATCAAGGAGATGCTGCCTGAGGGCCCCTTCACCCCCGACCTGATCGATCCTGACCGTGCTACCTACAGTAACTTCGTTTAATGTCATGTCTATAACCTCACTGAACCATTATATCCTTTTTTTCCTCAAAAAAGAAGCCCCGGTGTATATCCGGAGCTTCTTTTACTATGCAAAAGAAATATTTACTGAACCTTGAAGTATGCGGTGATGTCTTCGAGTCTGCCTGCAACGGTCTTTAACTCGTTGGACATATCCTGTACATCCTTGGTAACCTGGCTCATCTGCTGAATGGAAGCGCTTGTTTCCTGGGCACTTGCGGCATTCTCTTCGGAAATAGCGGAAAGAGAACTGATGCTGTCGTTAAGTGTAGCACAGAGCTTGGAAACCGCGTCGGAATTTCTCTTTACATCGCCAACCATGTCCTTGGTCTGGTCGATGGCACCGATGAGTTCCTGTAAGCTTGCCTGAGACTTCTTGCTGGTCTCGTCCTGCTTGTCCATCATAGCTGCCATGTCGGATACCATTGATACGGCACCTTCGGTCTCATCCTTAAGGTTGCTCATGATATCACGAATCTTAACTGCTGCCTGGTTGGACTGATCTGCCAGAGCTGAGATCTCGCCTGCAACAACTGCGAATCCTCTTCCTGCCTCACCTGCTCTTGCTGCCTCGATGGAAGCGTTAAGAGAAAGAAGGTTTGTCTGAGATGCAATGTTGTTAATGTCGTTGGCCGCGGTGGTAACGGTTTCAACCGCTTCCTGTACGTGGCTCATCTTGGAAGTGATATCTTTTAACTTCTCAATACTCTTGAAGGTATCGGAAATAAGGGTTTCGAAGTCGCCTACAACCTGCTTGGAGTTCTTTTCCATGTTCTCCGTGCATTCGTTGGTCTTTGCTACGGAATCGTTGATGGATTCCATTGTACGAAGGATATCTGAAACGCCCTGTGCACTGGTCTCAACTTCCTGAGCCTGTGTGGTAGCACCGTTTGCGATCTCTTCAACCGCATTTGAAAGGTCACCCATGGAATCAGCTGCTTCGTTGGCTGCCTTGTCAAGGCCGTCAGAGCTGTCCACAAGAGCTTCGATATTTGTTTTAACGCCGCTGATGGCATCACTGAATTTTTCCTTAAGTTCGTTAACATTGCGGACAAGTGTTCCGAGCGCATCTGCTCTGTCTTTTCCTGCCTCTGTGCTTTCTTTTGTGAAATCACCTTCTGCAAGATCCGTAACAACTCTTGTGGATCCGCTGATGGCTCTGTTCATCTTCATGGATACAAATACTGCTATTGCGATAACTATTGCAGAACCAAGGATTGCAACCATGGCTACCATCATAATTGCCGAACTGATGGTCTTATCATAGTTGGATCTGTCGATACCGGTAAATACCATGCCGCAGATGGTCTTGCCATCGGGCTGATAAAGGGGAACGTAAGCAACTACGCAGTTCTTTCCTGCAACTGTTGTGCTTAAGGATTCGTACTCACCGCCGCCCTTTAATACCTTGGTGATAACGGCTTCAACAGCCTGTGTACCGATCGCTCTCTTTCCGTCATTCTTAACGGAGGTAATGCGTCTGGTATCACCGAAGAATACGGTAACATAGAGTCCGGAATTTGCTGTATACTGGTCGAGCATCTCATTCATATAAGAAAGAGATCTGCCGCCACAGGTCATCTCTTCGTTCTCATCGAGACCGAATTCTCCGTTTAAAGAATTAAGACATGTCCTGAACGCGTAAGCTGTTGACTTAAGCTCGCTCAGGGTTTCGTCCGTCATAGTGGATTTCATCTTGTTTCCGACTACGATAGAAAGAACAAGTGCCACCATAACCACCGGTAATACTGCCAAGGTTATTAACCTTGCTTCAAAACTTTTTTTGTACCAACTCATATTATGCCCTCCTGGCTGGATGAAAAATATTAATGCTAAACACAAGTTAATTCTATTCGTTGTCTATTAAACAGGTATTAAAAAGACTAAATTTTCAGATTTTTCCTTAACTTTCCTTTCGCACGCTGTAAAGCGTTGTCCGTTGACTTCTCGTCTTTGCCCAGAATCCTTGCTATATCCACGTATCCAAAGCCCGCAAGATACAGTTCGATTGTCTGCTTTTCAAAAGAAGACAATTCGGTCTCAATGCACTTTTCCACGGCGGCTATGCCTTCTTTTGCAATAATCACGGATTCGGGATCCGATCCGTCACTTCCGGCAAAAGAAGAGTCGATCAGTTCCCTTGGATCGCCCTCGCCGTCTTCCATTACGCATAAAGAAACATAATTGTTAAGAGGGATGTGTTTCTGACGCCCTGAGGCTGTGACTGCGGTATACATCTGCCTGCTGACACAAAGATCCGCAAAGGTCGCAAAACTTGCGTCCCTTCCCGGATCATAATCGCGTATGGCTTTAAAAAGACCGATCATGCCTTCCTGGATCAGGTCTTCTTTGTCCGCACCTAAGATAAACATAGTCCCGGCCTTAGCCTTGACCATGTTCTTGTATTTATCAAGAATGTATTCGGTTATCTCCTGCTCTCCGTCCCTGAGCCTGCAGATAAGCTCTTCGTCGGAGTCTGTGGAATACTTATTTTCCAAGTCTCTGTCTTGCGATCTCAAAGCTCAATACCCCCGCAGCAACCGATGCGTTCAGAGAATCTATGTCACCCTTCATGGGGATGGCTGCAATAAAATCACATTTTTCTTTAACAAGGCGGGATACACCCGAGCCTTCGTTTCCTATAACAAGCCCGATGGGGCCCTTAAGGTCAAGGTCGTACATGAGCGTTCCGTCCATGTCGGCGCATACGAACCAAAGTCCCCGCTCCTTTAACTCCTCGATGGTGCGGGAAATATTGGTGACCTTCACGACAGGTGTATAGTTAAGTGCCCCTGCGGAAGCCTTCAAAACCGTAGCGGTAAGACCAACCGCTCTGTCCTTGGGAATGATCACTCCGTGAGCACCCGCGAGATTGGCTGTACGGATGATAGCCCCCAGGTTATGCGGATCTTCGATTCCGTCAAGCAAAAGAACAAAGGGCGCTTCCCCTTTCTTCTCGGCTAAAGCATAGATATCCTCAAGCTCTGAATAGTCGTAAGCCGCAACCATGGCAATAACGCCCTGATGCTTGCCCGTTTCCGACATCTGATCCAGGCGGTCCTTGGTCACATATTTGATCATCACGTCCCGCTTGGCAGCCTCACGCTTGATGGTCATAACCGGGCCGTCATGGCATCCGTCCAGTATAAAGAGTTTGTCCACGGTCTTGCCGCTTCGAAGGGCCTCAATCACCGCATTACGGCCCTCGATTCGGGTACCTGATTCATCAATTGCTTTTTCTTTATTATTAAAATCACTCATTTACTATATATCCTCTCACTATGAAAGTGTCATTTCGAGCGAAGTGCAACGAAGTCGAGAAATCTTATATGTTTCATGATTCTACAATATTCCTGTCAGAAATACTGTTGATTCAACTAAGATCTCTCCACTACGGCTAACGCCTTCGGTCGAGATGACAAATCATCCTATTCACTTATACTTTCCATTCCCTTCTTTACCAGTTCCAGCATCCGTTCGGTCCTGCCCTTTAGATACAGGTACCCTACCAGTGCCTCAAATCCCGTAGCCCTGTGGTAGTCCGCCTTGGTGCCGTTCTTCGGAAAAGAATTGGTATGAGTATTCTTTCCTTTGTGGAATATGGCAAGCTCCTCTTCCGTAAGCTCCGGAATGAGCGCGGTTATGATCTTTGACTGGGCGCCGGCACTGACATATTTGATGATCTCGTTGTGGATCTTGTTTATCTGCCTGTTAGTCCTTGTGTCTATCACCGTGCGGACCACGATCTCGTAAACGCAGTCCCCAAGATGCGCAAGAATCAGCGGTGCCACCTGCTCAGGTTCAGTATCGTTAAGGCCAAAAGAAGCCTTTATTTCATCATATAAATTGTTAGCTTCAGCCACGTTTCGACAGCTCCTTCACACGTTCTTCAAGCTCAAGCACCCTGTTGATAAGCTCCGAGTTGGCCTGCTGAAGATTCTGAATATCCTCGCGAACGGGATCCGGAAGGTCCGTCTGGCAAAGATCCGTCTGAGGGCAGCTGCAGTCGCCACGCTTGACAACGCGCCCGGGAACGCCCACTACGGTAGAGTTGGGCGGGACTTCGGAGAGCACAACGGAACCCGCTCCGATCTTGGAATTGTCCCCGATGGAGAAGCTTCCGAGGACCTTAGCTCCCGCAGAAACCATGACATTGTTGCCAAGGGTGGGATGGCGCTTGCCCTGCTCCTTACCCGTACCGCCAAGGGTCACGCCCTGATAAAGAGTGCAGTTATCGCCAATAATGGCTGTTTCACCGATCACCACGCCGTGACCGTGGTCAATGAACAGACCGTTTCCTATTGTAGCACCGGGATGAATCTCAATTCCCGTCTTGCGGGCTGCCTTCTGCGAAATAAGGCGCGCAAGGAAATAATGCTTACGTAAATAAAGCCTGTGAGCGATCCTGTAGCTTATAAGCGCCTTAAAGCTTGGATAAAGAAGCACCTCCATCCCCGAATGGATGGCGGGATCTCTTTCCTTTATTATTCTTTTTTCTTCTTTTAAAAGATTAAAAAAGCCCATAATCTAAGCCCCTGCAATCTCCTTGATCAGAAACTCGTTGCCCTGTAAGAGGTACGTATGTGTGCTTCCGCAATGAGGGCAGGTCTTTCCGTGTTCTATTGTATCGTATGTTTCCTTGCAGTCTTCACAGTAGGTAATGGCGGGGATGGGCTCAATGATTAGTTCCGCATCCTTTAACAGTTCCGTTCTATTGACCGCCCATTTCCAGCAATCCGTGAGATACTCGGGGATAACGGAACTTACCGTACCCAGCTGCAAAGTCACAGATGTAACGGATGTGAGTGCATTTTCCCGCCCCACATCCGTAACGTCATCAATAATATGAAATACTACGCCCAGTTCGTGCAATTATTCCCAGTCCTGTTCCTTCTTGCCGTTGAACTTAACCTTGATGGCCTGCTTAAGTCCGTTGGGAAGAATGTATTTCAGCTTGTCCTCGCTTCGTCTCATGGTAGATGCTTCCGGAACGTCGCGCTGTAAGTGAATGGCATCAAACTCGCATCTGGTGGTACAGAGTCCGCAGCCTATGCACTTGTTCTGATCTACGACCGTAGCGCCGCAGCCGAGGCAGCGTGCGGTTTCTTTCTTGACCTGTTCCTCTGTAAAAGTAAGTTTAAGGTCACGGAAGCTCTTCTTGTCGCCATCCTTGTAAGTCGGGATCTGGCGGGAAGAATTGTCATATGATTCAACCAGAATATCGGTCTTGTCAAGTTCCTTGTAGTAGTTCTGATTACGTCCGATTGTAAGGGACGAATGAGGTTGAACGAACCTGTGAATGGAGGTTGCAGCTTCCTTACCTGCCGCAATGGCGTCGATAACGAACTTGGGTCCTGTGTATACGTCGCCGCCCGCGAAAATGTCGGGTTCGTCGGTCTGATAGGTCTTGGGATCAGCAACCGCACCGTTACCGCGTCCAAGCTGAACCTTTGATCCCGCAAGGAGGTCGCCCCATACTATGGACTGACCAACCGCAAGAACAACATGTGCACAGTCAATGGTCATGGTGTCGTTCTCGTCGTACTTGGGATTGAATCTGCCGTCGGGATCCTTAACGCTTACGCACTTCTTAAAGGTAATGGCCTTAAGGGTTCCGTTCTCGTCTCTGTGAATCTCCTTGGGGCCCCAGCCGCCATGGAAAATAACGCCGTCTTCTTCGGCTTCCTCAATCTCGTAAACAGCTGCAGGCATGATATCGCGGGTCTCAAGTGATACCTGGTAAACCTTGGGAGCTCCAACTCTAACGGCATCACGGGAACAGTCAATAGCAACGTTACCGCCACCGATAACAACAACATCGCCCTTGATATCGTATTTCTCCTTAGCATTGATCTCACGAAGGAAATCAACTGCGGTAACAACATCGGGGCCGTCCTCGCCGGGTACTCCGACTTTACGTCCGCCCTGGCAGCCGATTGCTATATAGAAGGCTTTGTAGCCCTGCTTGCGGAGATCATCGATCGTAACGTCCTTGCCGACTTCCACACCGCACTTAAACTCAACGCCCATTATCCGCATGATCTCGATCTCGGCGTCGATGACATTCTTTTCCAGTTTGTAAGAAGGAATACCGTAGGTAAGCATACCGCCGGGCTTCTCATTCTTATCGAATACGGTAGGTCTGTAGCCACGCTCCGCAAGATAGTAAGCGCAGGAAAGTCCTGCAGGGCCGGCACCGATAATGGCAACCTTCTCTTCGAATTCGCCCTGAACCTTGGGAATGACCTTCTTGGGAATGTAGCGGGTCGCAGCGTCCATATCCTTCATGGCTATGAACTTCTTAACTTCATCGATGGCTACCGCTTCGTCTATGGTACCTCTGGTGCAGGCATCCTCACACCGTCTGTTACAGATATGACCGCAGACAGCGGGGAGCGGATTGTTCTTTTTGATCAAAGCAAGAGCCTCGGTGTACTTACCCTGACTTGCAAGTTTAAGATAACCCTGAACTGCGATATGTGCAGGGCATGCGGTCTTACAGGGTGCGGTACCGGACTCGTGAGTCTCGATACGGTTGTTGTCGCGATAATCCCAGTCCCAGTCATCCTGCGTCCATTTCTTATCGGAAGGAAGAAGGTGCTTGGGATACTTAACATCCGTGCCGTCAGCCTTGCAGAGCTTCTGTCCGAGGGAAAGAGCGCCCGCAGGACATACTTCCACACAACGTCCGCACGCAACACATTTTTCTTTTTGCACATGGGCACGATAAGCGGATGCCGACATGTTGGGTGTCTTGAATAACTGAGAGGTTCTGAGCGCATAACAAACGTTACCGTTACAGTTACAGATAGCGAAGATCTTGTTCTCACCGTCGATGTTGGTGATCTGGTGAACGAAACCGTTCTCTTCGCCCTTCTTAAAGATCTCGAGAGCCTCTTCCTTGGTGATGTAGCGGCCGCCCTTCTGAGTCTCTACAACATAATCGGCCATGTCACCCACAGCTATACACCAGTCATGGAAATCATCGGCACAGCCTTCGTCGTAGGTCTGGCGTGATCTGTGGCATGAGCAGGGAGAAGCGGCGTACTTGCCCTCGTATTTCTCAAGCCAGTAAGAGATCTTCTCAAGAGAAATGGACTCGTTGCACATATCCACTTCTTTTTGCACGGGGATAACATGCATACCGATGCCGGCGCCTCCGGGGGGCACCATGGGAGTGACCTTCTCTAAGGGAAGTCTGGTCATATGCTCAAAGAACATACCAAGCTCGGGATGCTCTTCAATAAGCTTAAGGTTCATGTTGGAGAACTCGCCCGAACCGGGAACAAACATGGGAAGTACCCACTGTTTCTCATGTTTCGGGTTCTCCCAGTTGTACTCAACAAGGCCCGTATAGCTGATCTTATCAAGCATTTCGGTAAGAGCCTCGTCGGAAAGACCGGAGGATGCCTTCAACTGCGCAAAGGTCTTGGGATCTCTTATCTTCTTAAAGTTATCTATTACAAATTTGGCAATATCGTCATCATCATAACAAAGAATGCGGACTGCCCAGTACTCGGGGTCGTCCTTGGTAACCTTGGCAAGTCCCAGTTTGATGGGAATACGGTCTGTAATAAGCTTGCCCAGCTTGGCGATGTTTTCTTTCATGGGTCCTGAAACGTCCACGAAATCTGGTCTCAAAGGATAATTGGGATTGGTTCCTGACATATAGTCTCCTTCCTGATGTAAAATGTGCATACCCCAACTAATGGCTAATGTTACTGTTTCTGTTCCCTGATCCGATCGGAAAGCCAGTCGGCAAATTCGTCCACACCCTCGCCGGTCTTGGCACAGATCGGAATGATCGTTGCTTTCGGATTACGCAAAAGAATATTCTTCCTGCATTGTTCCATGTCAAAATCAAAATAAGGCATAACGTCAATCTTGTTAACAAGAACAAGATCGCACACGGAAAACATGAGCGGATACTTAAGCGGCTTGTCATGGCCCTCCGGAACGGAAAGGATCATGGCGTTCTTCGTTGCCCCCGTGTCAAACTCTGCAGGGCACACAAGATTTCCCACATTCTCAAGGATTGCAAGGTCTATTGCCTCGCTGCCGCCATCTGCAGCGGTCAGAAGCTCCTTAAGTCCCTGTTCGGTCATGCCTGCGTCCAAATGGCACATACCGCCGGTATGAAGCTGGATTGACTTAACCCCTGTCTCCGCAATGGCTCTTGCATCCACATCGGAATCGATATCCGCCTCCATAACGCCTATCTTCCACTTGTCCTTTAGCCTCGCAATGGTCTGCTTAAGAGTGGTGGTCTTACCGCTTCCGGGACTCGACATGAGATTCAAAAGAAAGATGCCCCTTTCCTTAAGGGACGCCCTCAATTTCTCCGCTTCGCGGTCGTTGCTTTCGTAAACGCTTCTTTTTACCTCGATCACTCTGATGGGATCCATAAAATTCCTCCAAGCCCTATCGCAAGTCAAACAGAATAGTTCATATACATAGTTATAATAAGTTTATCACAGAAACATTAACGTTGCCAGTAGATTATGCGCCCGCAGACGCTTTGTGAATGATTTAACGCAAAAATCTCTCACACGTAGTTAACAAATCGCACTTTTCTTCCCAATTTACGCGGGCCCGGAATTTAGTTCCACTACAAGTAAGTCTGACAGCAAGTCTGAGGACAGTTCTTCATCGAACAGCAATGCTGGTGCAGGCACAAGCACTACTAAAGAAAAATATGTTGCAAACAGCACCGTTATTGAGACCGCTGCAGGAAGCACTAAGGTTGCTGATTCAGATGTAGAGAAGAAAGCTCATGAAGCAGTTCTTAATGATGGAATTAATCTTTCCTATAAGGGTAAGTATTATAAAACTGGACTTTCTAATGGCTGGAACAGAGTGAAGGCTGGCGGCCTTGAGTTTGGCGATTATAACGATCCCGAGTATGGTGTAGGAACTCTTTATAAATGTGTATCTGGCGGAAGCGCCAATCATATAGTTGTTCAGAGCGACATCGAGTACGGCGGAATTGGAACAACTGCAACACAGGGCAAAGCTTGGAACAAGGGATTCTACATTAATGATCCTGTTGATACAACAAGAAAGAATGTTAAAGTGTATGGCAAGATGCCTGAAGCATACTGGAAACCTCTTTCGAACGGTGATTACCAGAAAAAAGCACTTGATGACGTACAGTATACCAAGGTTGTTAATGGTCGTTCTGAGTGGAACATCAAGAAAGATAAAGATGGCGTAGAACTTTATGAGTACATTGCTGGTAAGAACTATTTCATTTCTACAACTCCTGATGACAGCCATTTACATGTAAATGAACAGGTTTGGTTGAGAATCGGAAACGACGAGAACTATTACACAACATACGATGTTCATAGTAATGCCAATTTGGTTACATACGACAAAGAACTTTATAAGGTTGCTACAGATGGAAATGCACTCAGCAAGTTAGAAGCAAAGTACAACTGGTACTATTTCGATATGTATGCTGATGATGGCTATCATATCAAGAATGGTCATGCTTACAAGATTTACGACAAAGCTTCCGATGCATGTAATGTAGACACAACAAGATTTACCGATGATGGTGTATGCTGGAGAAGTGTAATTGTAACAAAGGCTGACGCAGAAGAAAACTATTGGGTTCCTGCTGACGGTTATGTATATGATGGAACAAACTTCTATGAGAGAGTAGACAACAACAACTGGCGTCGAATTCTTAATACTAACTTTGCTAAGATTGA